>NZ_JAPDKO010000039.1:0-6935 GCF_030398685.1 Apilactobacillus sp. EABW-1NA | reverse complement strand
CTTATTAATAATTTTTGTAAATCCTAAACCATTATAATAATCTTTAATGGCAGCTAATTTTAATTCTTTAGAAAACATAAAAGAACCCCTTAGGTTAGATTTCTCCAACTCAAGGGGTTCAGTTCACGCCGTAATGGCGTCTTTTTTATTATGTTTATTTGTTTTCGTTTTCACGTTGGCTACGACGTTCTTCTGACTTACGACGAGCTTCATCAAAACTGTCCTTAGCCTTACCGAAGAAGTTTTGTGCCTTACCCTTTAATTCATCTAACTTGCTACCAGTAGCCTTACCTTTTAATTCGGTTGCTTTACCTACAACCTTGTCTTTTGTATTTTCCAAATTCATAATATCACCTCAAGATATAGATTGGATAAATTACTTTATCTGCCCCTATCATAGAACATTTTTCCTATAATAGTGGTAAAGATTTTACTAAGATTATGTTACAGTTTTAAAGTTATCAAATTAAAGATATAATAAAGTCAAATATTTCGGAGGAAATCAAAATGAAAATCCTAGTTATTCAAGGTCATCCCGACGAAAAGTCATTTTCACACGGCAATGCCATGAACTATGTAGAACACGCGAAATCATTAGGTCACGAAGTTGTATTAGTCGACTTGAGTGATGCTGATTTTGACCCCGTTTTACGTTACGGATACAGACAACACATGGAAGATGAATCATTTCCAAAGCTCGTCCAACAATTGGTACAAAATGCCGATCATATCGCCTTCTTCTTTCCAATCTGGTGGTCAGCTGAACCTTCAGTATTGAAGGGACTATTCGACCGTGTCTTCACTCCTAAGTTCGCCTACACCTACCTTCCAAATGGCAAACGTGAAAAGCTACTAACCGGTAAAACAGCTAGCGTCTTCACAACCAGTCACGGACCAGCATTTTTCTACAAGATGTTTGGTAACGTGTTGTTTAGATGGAAGTACCTACTACTTGCCTACTGTGGCATCAAAGCTACTCACTGCTTTGATTTAGGAAACATGGAAGAAAAGGTCGACACGCCTGAACGTCGTCAACAATACATTGAAAAGTGTGCCAACACACTTAAATAACTTTCGGAGGTTTACCCAATGAAAAACAAACGCACAATCTCAATTGTTGCTCTATTATTGATCAATTTATCGTTAATTAGTAATGAAAACTTACCGCACAACACTATTTTTAAAGTTTTACATCTAATCTTATTTATCGCTTTATGCGTATATGTTATTTTCTGGATTAAAGATTATCATAAAAAATAAAAAGACCGCCCAAATGAGCAGCCTTTTTTATTTGCGGTGAAGTCGTTTGATATTAATTGCCATAATTAATGGAACTAACATCAATAGTGACATTAATAGTGTTTGATAGTGATAAGCGGTAATCACATTGGCGATGCCTGCGGTCAAAGTCACCACTAGTGACAATAGAATGGAACTCCCTAGTTGATAGAAAACGTTAACCGCACTGGATGTCGCCCCACCCAATTCCTTCGGCGTATTGGCAACTCCTGATACTGTCAGTGGGCCGAACGAGAAACCTTGGCCGATTCCAATCACAATCATTGGTAGTGCCACTGAAATCATGTAGCCATGTTGTAAATCTAAACCGAATAGCATTAAGACACCCAGCAATGTCACAATGGTACCGAATAACAATAGGCTTTCGTTTTTATACTTACTTGATAGCTTGGATTGAAGCATCCCAAACAAGAATTGCGGAATCGTTTCTGGCATGAAACCAAATGCAGAAAGTAGCGGCGTGAAGCCATAGTACTTTTGTAGTACTTGTGGGACTAAAAAGAAGAATGAAAACATTGATCCGATATAAAAGAACCTAGCGATATATGCAGATACACGTTCTTGGTCCTTAAAGATGGCCATTGGCATGATTGGATTATCAATCTTGACTTCACGGAATAAGAAGATGACCAATAACACGACAAAAATGGCGATAAATAGTCCCTTGTGGCCGGTACCGTTAATTGCATTAACCAATGACAAGATGGCTAAAACGGACAAAATTGAGCCAATATAGTCCAAATGAGCGTGCACTTGGGCGTTTACCTTTGGCACGAAGAAAATGGTCAATAGAATTAATAAAATTCCCAGTGGCACGTTGATCAGAAAACCTAGTCGCCATGAATAAAATGTGGTTACTAATCCCCCGATGATTAGTCCCACACTGGCACCTAATCCGGCGGTCACTCCGTAAAATGAGATTGCCTTTTCACGCTTTTTACCTTCATAGGTATCAAGCAGCAACGCCAATGAGGTTGGCGCTAGAATTGCAGAACCAATCCCTTGAAATGCGCGCATAACGATGATGAATAAGCCGTTTGGTGCGAGACCGACTAGTAGTGAGAATAACGTAAAGATGACCAGGCCTGTTAAGAAGATTGGTTTTCTGCCGTACAATCACCTAGACGACCACCTAGTAACAACATGCTCCCAAAGACTAAGGCATAGATATTGGTGATCCATGCGACACTTTGGCTGGTCATATGTAGGCTGTTGGCGATTTGAACCGTACTTGTAAATACAACGGAATTATCCAATAGAATCAAAAAATAGCTAATTAAAATAATTGGCAAAATAATGCCAAATTTATACTTCATGCTTGTGTCCCCCTAAAAATATGATAAAGTAATCATATTACTTAAAGCCAACTTTAAGGCAAGACATTGAGGTGAAAAATTTTGAACATTAAAGAAGCCAGTCAAATCACCGGTGTGCCAGCATCTACCATCCGTTATTACGAAAAAGAAAGCATTATCCCCGCCGTCGACAGAAATGAATCTGGTGTCCGCGACTTCGATGATCACGCGATTAGACGAATTAGTTTTGCGAAGAAAATGCGTGATGCCGGAATGGAAATCAGCACTTTAAAGCAATACATTAACCTATTCGACAACGTAAAAGATAGTGAAGATGAACAATTAGCCCTATTGGTCGAACAAAAGCGTCTAATGGAAGAAAAACGCGACAAGATGAATGACGCCATCGACCACTTGGCTCACAAGATTGAGAATTTCGACACCCACATGTTAAGAATCGAAGACGAGTTAAGAACAATGAAGGCAAATAAAAAAGAACGACTATAACAGTCGTTCTTTTGTTATGCTTGCTCTTCGTTTGCAGCTACGAAATGGTAGATGATGTAGCTAACAGTCCAAACAAAGATGAATACGAAAAAGATTAGGAGTGCTTTTACATCTAATTCGATGTTGAAGTTCAAGAATCCCTTTAGCTTAATAATGCTAAAACCTAATAATGATCCCCAGGAACCTTGAGAGTGCACCAAAAGTTCTACAAAACTATCAAGTAAAATTAGTAATAGGTACAAGATGGTACCATATGAGAACCAATTAAATGTCTTTTTTAACATGGTCTTCCTCCCAAATATCGGTTACTGTTATTATACACAAAAAGCAATCCTTTGTCGGATTGCTTTTTTGTTTTATCTTGGCTAATTCTATGAATGCGAGGCCTAACAGCACTGTAAGTAAAGGATGAGGTAAAGGATTAAATTCCTCATGGCGTGATGTTAATTATTAATAGTGGTTACGGAAACTATAATCGATCAATTAATCATTTCGGCTGTAGATAAACGATAATTACCTACCATAATCACCATGCATCCAAGCGACGAATTAGCCAAGTTTTGGCCTTTCTTCATATTATTCGTTCAAAATACAAGTCACCTTAATTATTTTTCGTAATCAACTTTCATGCTAGCTGATTCCTTGACCTTGTGGCTTTGTAGATACTTAGCACCCTTTTGGGCGTAACTTAAATCACCAATCTTTCCAAATGTGACCTTACCGGTCTTTACGTTGTAGTAGACTTTAGTAACTCCTGAGTTAGGAATTGAACCAGTGCTTAGTAATTGTTTATCTGCTTTGCTTAAGTTGTGATCGTACTTCGATAGGTAAGCAGCAATAACGTATCCTGAACTTACCACTAGAGCATTTTTACCATCTTTATTCTTAGTTAATTTAGCAACTCTCTTAATTCCGTCTGCTTCTCTTTTAATTACTTGGTTTGCAGATTCAGCTCGGTCAGCCTTTGGAAGTGAATCGCTATCTTTATCGATTTCATAAATAGCTTGGATTGTCTTTGGTACAAATTGAGTACCAAACTTCTTTGATAGTGATGCATCGTCTTTAACATGATAATAATCATTCACAAGTTTGTCGCTTTGATCACCATTGTATAATTCGTACTTACCACTACCAGCCTCTCTAAACTGAGGACTTTCTAACACTGTTAGTTTACTATTACCTGAATAGTCCAACATGTCCTTGATAGTGTCCAAATGGCGAACCAGTTTACCACATGCTGCTTCTGTGAAGTGAACTCCACGAAGTCCTGCTCCCACCTGTTTAGCAACTAAGTCACCCCGTGGTGTTAATGGATAGTCATCCCATCCTTCGTTTAAAGTTAAAACATTCCCGGTGGTCTGCCCATGTCGAGCAAGATATACCGTCACGACGTCGCCACTCTTCTTGGCACTCGGTGCTTTACTCTTGGCTGAAGCGGCCACCCCAGTACTTGAAAGTGTTAAAAATAGCAATAAGCCACTCATTAATTTGGCTTTGAAAATCATTAGCGTCATCTCCTGATGAATTATTTATGGAACATCTTTAATATATGCCTACCATGTAAATTTGCTATAAAAATTATGTAAAAGTTATGTAAATATAAACAGTGCATTTTTAGATGCCTTAGGGTATACTGAAATCAAAATGCTAGGAAGTGATAATTATGAATAATATCGCTGAATTTAAGCTAGATAGACAAAATTATGGTCTAGCGTTAGTCGAAGAATTTATGTCCACCGAAATTTACGACATCATCAATAAAGACCGCGAAGAATTAGCAAAGTGGCTACCATGGGCTAAGGACATGCAATCAATTGATGACGAAGCAAAATTCATTCGCTATGCTAAAGAACACAATATATTCGTTCTAGCAATTTTAAATGGTGCAAAACCAGTCGGTATGATTGATTTACACAATGTGGATGAAGTGAACCATACCGCTGAAATTGGCTACTGGTTATCCAGTGAATATCAAGGTAAAGGAATCATGTACAACAGTGTGCAATCACTTGTTAGTTATGCATTTAACTTCTTTGATATGGAAAAGCTAATTATTAAAGCTGAAATTGAAAATGAACCAAGCAGACACGTCGCTGAACGTGCTGGATTCACATTCCAAAAAACAGAAGAACCATTTGCGATTTATGCAAAACAAAAGAACGGCTAGGTTTAGCCGTTCTTTTTGTGCTTAAAAGTCACTAATTTATTTTTTTATGGCAATCAATTAAACTCATCGTTCAAAAGAATTCACTTTTGTTAATAAAAAGCTTTGAGAAGTTTTTTGTGACTGAGAATATACTATAAAAAAATCATAGGAGTGATAATTATGCACAACATTTCAGAATTTAAAATCAACAAGCACAAATATGGTTTAACCTTGGTAGAAGAAGATATGGCTGCCAAGTTTTATAGAATTATCCAGAAAGACCGTGAACAACTCGGAAAATGGTGTTCGTGGGCTAATAAGATTAGATTTATTGATGATGAAACAGATTTCATTAAAGCTGCTCGACAAGACTGTATCTTTATTCTAGCAATCATTGACGAGCAAAATCCGATTGGAATAATCGATCTACACAATTTAGATGAAGATAAACATACATGCGAAATTGGTTACTGGTTATCAAGTGAATATCAAGGTAAGGGAATCATGTATAACAGTTTACAAGTGATGAACTGCTATGCATTTAACTTTTTCGATATTGAAGAGTTAAAAATAATATCGCAAATCAAAAACATGAAATGTCGACACGTTGCCGAACGAACAGGCTTTAATTTCAAAGAAATTAAAGATCCATTTGCGATATATACCAAAGAAAAAACTGATTGGGAGTAACCATCAATGTACAAAAAAGAACGGCTAGAATTAGCCGTTCTTTTTATTTACCTTTAGCATGTAGTCCGTGAATCCATATAAAGCCATCCAGATTAACATGATGACAATAAAGTAAATCAATGTCTTCCATGTAATCAATAGGCTAAAGTTGAATTCTCCGGGGTTAAAATTCTTAACGACTCTTACGCCCATTAGAGTGCGCCAAGTAGATGGTGATTGATAGTAGAATCCTTCCAAAAATCCATCAATAATAGTTAAGATTACATATACCCCAACGCCAAGTGAAAACCATTTTCTCATCTTCATTTGCATAATGTAACCCACCTTTGCTATGTACTAACCACATAATAGCACAGCAATTATCTCAGTTGCAGTAAAAAAGTCTATAAAAAGCATGTTATATCAACGTTTTAACGAGTTAATACAAAATGATGACAATAGTTTGTCATTTTCATTAAGTTTATAAAGTGGTATATTCTTATTACTACAAAAATCAAAGGAGGTGCCATGATGAAGGCAATCAGAAACATTATTATTTTAGTATTCCTTGCTGTGCTTATTTTTGTTGTCCTACCTGTGGGAAAAGATTTCTACATCCAAACATCTTTAAGCAAACAAGCTAGTTCAGCCATCAGCAACCAACAAGAACTAAAGAAAGTTGCTGCTAACGAATCAACTTACGTGTACTTAACTCAACACAATAATGATCGTATTTACAATTCAGACTCAGATACTGGTAAAGGAGATACCTACCGTTACTCTGCCAAGTATGGTGACAAGAACATCACGCTTACTGGTACCCTATCAAATGCTGGATTTAAGGTAAAACTAGATAAAGTGGAAATCACACAATAAGAAAAAGCTCTCCAATGGAACTGCAACTATTATTTTGAACAAATAAATAAAAGCAGCTTTCTAACTATTTAATTGGGCAACTGATTTTCTGTATTCTACAGGTGATTGGTTGCCTAATTTTGTTAGTATTCGTTTATTATTCC
>NZ_JAPDKO010000038.1:0-7550 GCF_030398685.1 Apilactobacillus sp. EABW-1NA | reverse complement strand
TATATATCTTATTACAACAATTATCGTATAAAACAAAAACTGGGAGGAATGTCACCGGTTGAATACCGGATCAATTCCTCCCAGAAAATAGCATAACCATCTTCCAATTTTAGGGGTTCAGGTCAGTCTCTTTTTTATTTTCATGGATTGATGAAAATAATTCAATTAAATATAAATAACATGAACAAACGTTGAAATGCTGCGGCTTAAACGTTGCTAGGTGCAAGTCTATAAAGATTCAGACGTATTGCAGTTCAAATAAAATATGTATAATTAACATCATAGAATAATTAGAGGAGGGTGATGAAATGCAAGAATCACCGAAACAAGAAGGCCAACAGCTTTCTAGAGGTTTAAAAAATCGTCATGTTCAATTAATCGCTTTAGGTGGAACCATCGGAACTGGTTTGTTCCTAGGAGCTGGTGAATCCATTCATTTTGCAGGACCATCAATTATTTTAGCTTACTTAATTGCTGGGATTGCTGGATTCTTTATCATGAGATCACTTGGCGAATTATTATTATCAAACGTTGATTGTCATTCATTTATTGAATTTATTGAAAAGTACTTAGGCGAAAAAATGGGATTCGTTGCCGGTTGGACTTATTGGGCCTGCTGGATAACAATTGCCATGGCTGAAATTACTGCTGCCAGTTTGTACATAAAGTATTGGTTCCCAAGTGTGCCACAATGGATAACTGGTTTAATCATCATTATTATTTTATTCCTATTGAACACAATTAATGTATCAGCATTTGGTGAAACTGAATTCTGGTTTGCATTAATCAAGGTTGTTGCTATTTTAGCTTTAATCGCAACAGGAATTGTACTAGTAATTATGAATTACAAGACCCCAGTGGGTCATGCAAGTCTTTCAAACCTATTTGGTCACAAGATGTTTGCACACGGTATCTCAGGATTCTTAATGAGTTTCCAAATGGTAATCTTTAGTTTTGCCGGAATTGAAATGATTGGTATGACTGCTTCAGAAACACATGATCCTGAAAAAGTTATTCCAAAGGCTATTAACGAAGTTCCTTCAAGAATTTTAATTTTCTACATTGGTTCATTAGTAGCATTAATGTGCATCTACCCATGGAACTACATCAATGCTTCATCAAGTCCATTCGTGCAAGTATTCCAAAACATTGGAATTGCCGGAGCTGCATCAATCATCAACTTTGTTGTGTTAACTGCAGCTGTTTCCGCATGTAACTCATCAATCTTTACAACAGGTAGAATGGCATACTCACTATGCTACGGTACTGACAATAAGGTTGGTAAGAAGATTGGTTCATTAACTAAAAACGGTTTACCAGCAGCGGGAATCGTATTCTCAATTGCTGTTATCGCAATCTCACTATTCTTGAATGCTTTCATTCCTGATGGTGTTTTCCAATTGATTTCAAGTGTAGCCACCACATGCTTCCTATTCATTTGGGGATTAATCGCTATTGCACATATTAAGTACAGAAATTCTGTTAAGAAGAACAAGGAAGAAGACAAGCTAACATTTAAGATGCCTTTATTCCCACTTTCAAGTTACTTTGTATTAGCATTCCTACTATTCGTAGCTGTTGTATTGCTATTTAGAGTAGACACAATGATTCCATTAATCGGATCAATCGTATGGATTGTATTCCTATACATCTTCAAGGTTGTTAAAGACCGCGTATAAAAATAAAACAGGTTCAACGACTAATTACTTAATTAAGTGGTTAGTTTGCTTGAAGCTGTTTTTTTATTTTTCATTTACTCAATAATAGTTTATTCTATTAGTAAGGAAGTAGGTGGCAAGAATGAAATACTTTATAGCGGATACGCATTTTCTTGATAAACACATGATAGGAAATAAGAATTTCGCGCCACGACCATATTTCTTTGTGGAAGAGATGGATAACGATATCATTAAAAACTGGAATGAAGAGGTTTCTGACAGTGATATTGTTTATCATTTAGGTGATATCGCAGTCTGTCATGAAAAGCCCCAGAGAAAAGCACATGAAAAAATTTATGATATTTTAAAACAATTGAATGGACAGATTGTCTTTATTAAGGGAAATCATGATAGTAGAGCTTTGTTCAAGTTCATTGAGAAAAATAACTATGAATTAAATGGGAAACCAAAGTTTTCTTTCCACGATGTCGGAGCCTTGATTAAGATGAATCACGCCCAATACTATATGACTCATTATCCATTGATGATGGGCCAGGTTGGGCCGATTATTGATCTTCATGGGCATATTCATCACTATTCAGTGCCGGTAAAGGAAAATATCAATGTTGGAGTCGATAGTCCAGAAAAAGATTATTTAGGCTATGATAAGCCATTTGGTGCTCCGTTTAGTGAACAGGATATTTTCAAGATGGTGGAACAAAAGAAAATTGATTTTGCCAAAAGACGATAAGGAGGAAGTAAGTTTGGAAAAAATTGCTATTTTACATACCAATGATTTACATTCACACTTTGAAAATTGGCCAAGAATAAAAAGATATTTAATTAGCGAAAAACAAAAGCTGGAAAAACAAGGTTATTTTGTCATTACTGTTGATTTAGGTGATGCGTTAGATAGAGCTGATCCATTGACCGATGCTACTAATGGTAAAGCCAATGTTGAATTGTTAAATGAAATTGGCTATGATGCCGCCACAATTGGTAATAATGAAGGTTTAACCAATAGTAAAGACCAGTTAAATCATTTATATGATGACGCCAACTTTGACGTTGTTTTAGCTAATATTGTCGATTCTGATACTAAGAAAAGACCATATTGGGCTCATGAGACCAAAATGATTAACACACCTGCTGGTAATCACATCAAGATTTACGGTTTAACAGCCCCATACCAATCAACATACACTCTTGAGGGATGGACACCAATCGATGACCAAGAAAAGATTCCTGAATTATTGGACAATGATAAAGATGACGAAGTACTAGTATTGTTATCTCACTTAGGGGTTACTCAAGACAGGTTAATTGCTAAGAAATTTCCACGTTTTGATGTTATCATTGGAAGTCATACTCACCATTTGTTTGAACATGGTGAAAGAGATAATCAATCATTATTGGCTGCTGCTGGTAAGTACGGATACTACGTTGGAAAAGTAACACTAGAAGTTGAAAATGATCACGTTATCAATAGTGAAGCTAGTGTTGTTAAAACTAGTGACTTACCTGTTGAACCAGAAGACAGTAAGTGGCTTGATGCTTTAGAAAAACGTGGTCAAGACATTCTGGCTCAATCTAAAGTTGCTAAGTTAGATGAAAAAATGGATAATGGTCTTCGTGGTAAACCAAGAATGGTTAGCGAATTTCTATCTGCGATGAAAGAAAAGGCAGGCACTAAAGCAGCAATCGTTAATAATGGATTGTTCTTACACGCTCTTCCAAAAGGCATTGTAGATAAGAACCAATTACACCAAATCTTGCCACATTCTATGCATGTAACTAAGACAACATTATCAGGTAGCGACTTATGGCGCATGGTAATGGAAATGCAAAAGAATTGGAAATTCCTAATTGCATATGAACAAAAGGGAATGGGCTTTAGAGGAAAGTACTTTGGCCAATTGAACTATGATGGAATCGATGTTGACGACCAAAACAATGTTTACTTCGATGGTAAACTGATTGACTTTAATCAAACCTACGAAATTGCTTTACTAGATCATTACATCTTCATTCCGTTCTTCCCAACGGTTGCAATTAAGGGTGATAATAATATCTTGTATGATCAAACGCTTAGAGAAGTGTTCGCATCATACCTATCAAAGAAATATCCGCTAGAATAGGAGAGGATAATTTTGGATCGTAAGAGTATTGAAGAGCTAGTCGAAGAAAAGAACAGTAACTATAAACCACTAGCTAACATAAAACTTGAAGACGAAAAGACCATTTTAATTAATGGCCACAAATATGAAATCATCAGTAATCGTAATAACTGTTTTAATATTGATGACTTCACTGCTAGTTACAATCCCATTTTTAGTAGATACAGCTTTATCGTTGGTGATTACGGATACGGCGTATTAAGACTAAAGGGATTTTCTGACGATGGTAGTAACACACCATTACAAAACCAATTCATGGCAATTCAAGATTATTTATATGAATATGCCAACATGGGCGCGGACTACTTTGTCTTGCATAACTTAGAAGTAAAGACTAAGCCAAATGGTTCTTTCAATAAGCGAAGAGGACGTCGTTCATCTAATAAGAACAACCGTCATGCCTTTATTAAAGAAAAGGTCACTAATGAAAAGCCTCGTGTTGATAAAAGAGAACACGTGACAGTGACCCAATCAAAGGGACATGGTAAGAGACACTTTACAATTAAACAAAGAACGGACTAGGAGAGAATATTAATGACAAAGTATAAGGGTTATTTTATTGACCTTGATGGCACAATTTATGCCGGAAGTAAGAGAATTCCAGCTGCCAAGAGATTTATCGAAAGACTACAATCAAATGGGATTGATTTTCTTTTCGTAACCAATAACACAACCAAGATGCCAGAGGATGTAGTTAAAAACTTAGGTGATAATCATGACATTCATGTGAGTGTCGATAATGTTTACACTGCAGGACTAGCTACTGCTGATTATGTAAAAAAAGATGCTGAAAGTAATCAATTCGACAAGACAGCTTATGTTGTTGGTGAAAAGGGATTAATAACTGCTCTTCAAAATAACGGTTTTGAAATTACTGATAATAATCCTAGTTATGTAATCGTTGGTTTAGATAGTTCAGTCACTTACGATCAATTAAGTAAGGCAGTTCTATTAGTAAGAGATGGTGCTAAATTTATTGGTACTAATCCAGATAGTAATATTCCAACTGAAAAAGGGATGCAACCAGGAGCAGGTTCATTAGTAAAACTTGTTGAATACGCAACCCAACAAAAACCGGTTTTAATTGGTAAACCAGAATCAATTATCATGCAAAACGCATTGGATAAGATTGGTTTGAATAAGTCTGATGTAGTCATGGTTGGTGACAACTATATGACCGATATTTCAGCGGGTATTAATTTTGGCATGGATACCCTAATTGTCTACACTGGTTTATCTACAAAGGAACAAGTGGCACAAAAAGAAGTTCAACCAACTCATCAAATTGATTCATTGGATGACTGGGAAGTTTAATTTGAATATTGAATTTATGAAGTATCGAGCATTGTCGTTAGTAATCATCTTGTGGTTTGTAACTTGCTCGATATTTTTATTTATGAACATGCCATTTATATATACGTCAGTTGTCCATGTATTAAACGTACAACATGATATTAAAATGAGTTCAGGACAAATAAGGGATAATTACTTATTGATTATTAGATATTTACAGTCATTCTTTATTATCGATATGCAAACGACATTGCCAATTAATAACGTAGTAAAGGAACACTTTGGGGATGTGAGAAGACTAATTTTATTAAATAACCTCTTTATGGTTATTATGACGCCAATAGTCATTAAAACATTGATTAGATTAAGGAAAAATCGCTTTTTATGGCTTTTAAAATTATCTTTTAGGCAAATATACGGATGCTTCGTATTTCTTTTCGTGTTTGCTTTAATTGATTTCAATGATGCGTTTATCTTTTTCCATAAAATCCTATTTAGAAACAACGACTGGATATTTAATGCAAAAAAAGAACCAATCATCATACTGTTTCCAGATCAGTACTTTATGATTGGTTTTGCTTTTATATTTATATTTGTAACGGTATTTTATTTAATCCTATTACGATTTATTAATAGATCAACACAATAAAAAAGGACCCCAACATAGGAGTCCTTTTTATTATGCTTTCTTTTCTTTTTTGAACAATGCTACTAAAGCAGGGATACAAGTTACTAGGATGATACCAAGTACAACCACTGAGAAGTGTTCTTGTACGAATGGGATGTTTCCGAAGAAGTATCCTCCACCACAACATAGTAGTACCCAGACGATACAAGCGGCTACGTTATATTTAACAAACTTGCTGTACTTGTAACCACTTGAAGCTGCAATGAATGGTGCGAAAGTTCTGATGATTGGCATGAATCTAGCAATAAATATAGCTAAGATACCGTATTTATCAAAGAAAGTTTTTGCTTTGTCTAGTTGTTCTTGTTTAATGAACTTACCAATATGTTTTTGTTTAGTAAGCTTATTACCAACTTTTTCGCCAAGGAAGAAGTTTAAAGAGTCACCGACGACTGAAGCAATTAAGAATAAGATGATAAATATGAATATACTTAGGTGATATTTTGGATTTGCAGAGATAGCTGCTGCTGCAAATAATAATGAATCCCCAGGTAGGAAGGGCATAATTACGATTCCAGTTTCAATGAAGATCACTAGAAATAGTAGTAGGTAGGTCCAATCACCAAAATAATTAACCAAGTTAATGATGTGTTGGTCAATGTGTAATATAAAATCTATTAAAAGTTGCATTTCTCTCTCCTTTTGTTGTTTAACTATATTTTAACAAATTTACATGATTTACATTAAAGTTTTTTTAAAATAATTTAGTAAAAACACTTAATCATTTTTACTTCGTTAGATATAATAGATATATCAATTAAATATTTGGAGGACAAAATGACTCAATATCCACAATTAAGTATAGATGATAAATATAAGCCGATGGCTATTCTAAAGACAAATTATGGTGATATTCAAATAGCTTTGTTTGAAAAACAAGCACCTCAAGCAGTAGAAAACTTCATGAAATTAGCTGAAGTTGGTTACTATGATGGAACAACTTTCCATAGAGTTATTAAAGATTTTATGATTCAAGGTGGTGATCCAACAGCAACCGGTGCAGGAGGGGAAAGTATTTGGAATCGTCCATTTGATGATGAATTTTCTAAAGACTTATACAACGTACGTGGAGCTGTGTCTATGGCTAATTCTGGCCCTAACACCAATGGTAGTCAGTTCTTTATTGTGCAAAACAAGACACTTCCTGAAACACTAATGGATCAAATGAATGAAGCGGGATTCCCAGAAGAAATAATTGACTATTACGTTAAAAATGGTGGAACACCATGGCTAGATTTCAGACATACTGTATTCGGACAAGTAGTTAAGGGTATGGATATCGTTGATAAGATTGCAGATGCTAAAGTAGATGCAAGCGACAAACCTGTTGAAGATGTTCTAGTAAACAAAGTAGAAATTTTTAAATAAGTACTTGACCGTAAAAAGACTTCCTGGTAGTATAAATATTGCTGTTGAGAGAGGTTACTTAATCTTCTCAAATGATCTTGAAAAATTGATGTTGACAGTGATTGATGATTTTGATATCATAATCAAGTCGCGTTAAATTAGTTGATTTCAAGCGTTGGCAAATAAAAAAAGTTATTGACACTGTGTTGATAATTTGCTATGATTAATGAGTTGTCAATTGGGACAGCAAATTAATAAAAGGTAGATCTTTGAAAACTGAACAAGATTGATAATCGATGATGTGTAAGGAACTTACAACTTGGTTGTAAGAATTAAACATTGCGAAGTCAATTCGCTTATAAAATAACAATTTATTCAGAAGAGCTA
>NZ_JAPDKO010000037.1:0-8131 GCF_030398685.1 Apilactobacillus sp. EABW-1NA | reverse complement strand
ATTTATTAGTAATTTTTGTAAATCCTAAACCATTATAATAATCTTTAATGGCAGATAATTTTAATTCTTTAGAAAACATAAAAGAACCCCTTTAGTTAGATTTCTCCAACTCAAGGGGTTCAGTTCATTGCATATTAGCAACGTTTTTTATTTTGTCTCGATAACGACATAGTAGTTATTTGATTGGTTGGTTTGACCATTTAAAATGGTGGTATTCTTGGCAGAAACACCAATCTTTGTGATGTTGCTATCGGTTAATAACTTGGTGTAGTTTGCATCGGAACTATTTGAAATGTCGGAGTACAAAATCCAACTTAGTGAGGTTCCACGATAATTGTTTTCATCACTGAATTGCCAGTATGAAACGCTATCGGAGTTAGCTGGCACCAGAGAGTTTTCAATTGAAGTAATCTTGTTGTTGGCGTCTTTTTCCAAATCAAAGTCTAATTGAAGTGGGGCTAGTCCATTGTAACTTCTAGCGATATTAATGACCCCGATTGTATTAACCTCCATTTGATGGTTAAATGATGCGGTCTTATTCAATTGAATGGCACCATGCCAAGCATAGCCGATTAGTTGATGATTTTGGTATAGGGCTTGGTAGATTGCTTGGAATTTCTTGCCGTGTTTGTATTTTTGCACGTGGTAACTGGTACCAACGGTCACTGGCTGATCTTGTAGTTTGTATAATCGTTTTGCATGCTTAGTAAACGTTAAATCAGTGTATAAATATTCATAGTGCTTTGAATTGATGACCCCGACACCATGATTATTCTCGTCGGACACACTGTAGATATATGGTTTGGTATTTTTAGCCTTAGCGAAAGCTTCATAACCATTTGTCGATATTGCCAGGGTAGAGAAAATGGTTAATAACATTAAGAATTTTTTCATTGTTACACCTTCTTTGTTGATATTAGTATATCAGTAATAATAACGAATAAATGTTAAACTAAGGTTACAAAAAGAGGTAGAAATATGAAACAAGATAAACTATTGGTAGCCGCAATGGTCGTCGTGGGAATCGTCCTGTTCGTCTGTATCGTGGCTTACGTGGCCTAAATAAAAAAGCATCGGAAAAACCGATGCTTTTTATTATAGTTTTTCGACTACCGAAATTACAATAAACAATAAAATGATTAATAGGTTAGCCAATTTGTGTTTCATTAAAATAGCGATAAATTCTCGGATAATCGCGTTTGGTAGAAAAAATCCACTGGTCTTGGAACCAATGCCGCTGATTTTCATACCGGCATTCTTAGCGTAAGCTGTGGCACGGTAGATGTGATAGTTGTTTGAAACAAAGATACCGTTATTTGGATCCAGTTTGTATCTATCGACAATCTTCTTGGAAAAAGCGAAGTTTTGGATTGTGTTGACCGACTTATCTTCTGCGACGACATCATCTGGATTTATTCCCCTTTGTATCACGTAGTCTCTCATGGCAACACCTTCTGGAATCTTTTCGTCGTCACCTTGACCACCAGAGCAGATGATTAGGGGATGCTTGTCAGAAACACTGATTTGGCTTTGATAGAAATCAATGGCGCGGTCAATTCGAGATGCAAGAAGTGGTGAGACCTCGTTTCCGTTTAGCAAACCGGCCCCTAATACAATGATGAAGTCCTTATCTGGTTTGGGACGATAGAAGTTACAAATCCAGACTGAAAGGGAGAAAATCAAGAAGATACTGATCATGTAGAATGAACTCATTTCGGTGAAATGTTCAATCATTAGGTTATATGGCTTTGGAATCAGTTTGCGCAAGAATAGGAAACTCAAAAGCGGGTAAATTAACAAGAAAACACCGATAATCAGTGTTAATAAGTTAGCTAATGAATGACTTTCTCGTCTCCACACAATAATTCCATTCCAAATTAATAAAACTGCGTGTAAGGCGTAAATTAAAGTTAGGATAATCATGATTGCCAATGCAAGGACTAAGAAAACGACGTGTAAAATACTGATACTACTGATTAGTGAGAAGAACATCACGTTTCCTGTCAATGCAAAAACAGATAGTAAGAATAGGAATCCGTTCCAAAATGATGCCTTATTTTTATGAAAAGACCAACATAAAAGGCCAATACAAATTATTAATGTTAAAGGTATAAAGTACATATATATCATCCTTAATCTGTTAGGATAAAAAAGCTCACAAATCATTGTGAGCTTTTGTTTATCTCCATTTTACACTATACAAGTGCTCCGGGAACATATTTCTTATTAACTAATTTGTTATGTGGAACCATTACGAAGTGAATACCACCAAATTTATCAAATGCTACTGCAAAGTAGTTTGGTTGGTATTTCTTGTGGATGTCTAAGTTCATTAAAGCAGTGGCGTGACCCCAATATGATGGGCCGTCTTCAAATAATTGAAGAGCAATTGAGTTGTAAACGGCATGCTTTAAAGCTGCCATAGTCACAACACGTTTCTTAATCTTAGTGTTAGTTAAGGCAAATGATGGGTTATCACTGTAGTTTTCTTCAGCAACGTCTGAAATTTTGTATTTCTTAGAAGCGACTGCCTTAGTTCTCAAGTCATGACCAGTCTTTTTACCGGTGTTGTTCCAGTTATCTTTGCTGTAAACATTGGCAAATGTTTGAGCAACAGCAATGGTGTTCTTAGAAGACTTGTATTGGATTCCCTTAGCTTGTTTGATGGCTGGGTTTAAGATGCTTAGGGCAAATTTAGTAAGTTCTTTTCTTTGACTGTAAGTCATCTTGTTTAGGTTAACGTTTCTGCTTAGATCTTTCTTGCTTGGTGTAAAGGAGTTCATTGCTAGACCCTTTAGACCAATCTTACCCATTGCTACTTGAACCTTGTAGTTACCGATTGATTTTTCACTAGCTGCTTTTTTCAAAGCTGCGTTAGTGTATCCTTTAGGTAACTTAATTACGTTTTTAGGGTTCTTCTTAGCTTTGTAGTTAATTTTAGTTACGAAATTAGCGTCAGAACCAGGATCGGTAACTTGGTTACCGCTAACCTTCATCGCTTGAGTTGGAATAAAGTTATTTAAGTCAGCGGTAGTTAATTTACTGATTGATTTGGTAGTTGCGATAATAGCATCATCAGTAGTTTGTTGTTTAAATTTTTTAATTAATGAAGATTCCTTTTTAGTGGAACTTGCATGAGTAGTCACAGCTGGTGCTGAAGAAGCAATCACAGAACCGATTAAAGCAGCAGCGGCAATCATTTTAATTGTTTTTTTCATATTATTTCACCTATCTACTTCCTAATAAATATACAGCTAATCCAACTAGGATTACCCCGATTACAACAATGAATAAACCAAATTTAATTAATTTTCCACCAATTCCGTCCCAAGCAGGTTGATTGGACATCGCGCGAAGCTTGAAAAAGAACCAGCCAATTCCCATACAAATGGCACCAAATAAAAATACACCGTATGAGAAAAGCATAAAGAAACTTTGAGTTTGTTGCATGGTATTTCACCCCTTATTGAAAGTTTTGTTTAAATAATATTATCACAATTGGTATTTACCTCAAATATATAGTTGTAATCTTAAAAATTACTTAATAATTACAGAAACTTTGCTTAAGTGTTATAATGCGTAATTATGTGTCAAAGAATTCAAAAAATAAGGAGATGAGTTCACCCTTGGGTGATCGAGCGATAAACTGGAAACAAAACCTAAACGTCTTATGGTTTGGGACATTCGTAGCTGGAATCGGATTTAGCAGTATCAGTCCATTCATTGCATTATTTATAGGTCAACTGGGCGATTACAACGCCACGCAAACATCAATTTACAGTGGGATGGCATTTGCAGCGCCATTTCTTGTAAAGATGATTGTTTCACCATTGTGGGGAATCCTAGCTGATAAGTATGGTCGAAAGCCAATGTTACTTAGAGCATCCTTGGGGATGGCCGTCGTAATTGGTGCAATGAGTCTGGTAACTAGTGCATGGCAATTAATTGTCCTTCGTCTTTTACAAGGGGTCTTTTCTGGATTCATCAGTAACGCCAACGCCTTGGTGGCAGCTGAAACGCCAAAGAGTCATGTGGGACATGCATCTGGAAAACTAGCGACAGGAAACGTATCTGGAACACTAATCGGACCAATGATTGGGGGATTAATCGCCGATACATTTGGCTACCGTTATACATTCTTGATTACCGGTCTAGCAATGTTGGTAGCATTTGTTCTAAGTATCTTTTTCGTTCATGAAAACTTTAAACCAGTGCCACACGAAAAAGGGGAAAAACAACCCCATTTCTTATCTGGTATTCCAACTAAGCAAATCTTATTTGGAATGTTTTTAACCACCTTATTTATTCAAGCAACTAATAACTCAATCTCACCAACCTTGAGTTTGTACGTTAAACAATTAGATCCGACATCGACCAACATTGCGTTGACCGCCGGAATTATCCAAGCCATCAACGGGGTAGCGATGATATCAGTAGCTCCATTCTTTGGCCGTTTGGGTGATAAGATTGGTTCGCATCAAATATTGAAATTTGGGCTAGTATTTTCAATGGGTGTTTTCTTCCTAACAACATTCGTGCAAAACGTTTGGCAATTAGGGACCTTGCGTTTTCTAATCGGGATTTCCGATGCGGCATTGTTGCCAACAGTTCAAGCAATTTTAGCTAAGTATAGTCCTCATGATCGAATCAGCCAGGTCTTTAGTTGGAACCAAAGCTTCCAAGCAGCCGGAAACGTGACTGGACCAATGATTGGTTCAGCGGTCGTATTAATCGGTGGCTACCGTGGTGTCTTCATTGCTACCACTATTTTAGCCGGAATCAACTTGTTCCTAGTTCGCAAGAATATCAAGTCAATTGAAACCGACAAGAACTAAATATTTGTTAATTGATGAAACATCATTATAATTAATAGGATAATATTTGGAGGTGGATTGCGATGACTAGAGAAGAAATTGATAACAATTTACTAACATTAAAGAGAACGCGTTCACACATCATAAACGCACTAGATGGAACCAATCGTGACAGCAATGTTGTTCGAGATATCGACCATTTGGTGGAATACTTAAATGAAACAGATGAGCGTGAAATAACACAAGAATATGTTGATCGTAAGTTTAGAATCATTAAAGGTGAAATTAACTGTTCACTAGATTGTTTCAATAACGCGATGAAAGCATTGACTAAGTAGGCATCCGATAGGGTGTCTTTTTCTTTTATTTTAATAATTATCCGTGTATAATGGCTTACATTAAGTAAGCGAAAGGAAGATGGATATGTCAAAATTACTTGAACCGGCAAATGTTGGTGGACTATCTCTTAAGAATCGAGTTGTGATGTCACCGATGTGTACATATGAAGTGATTCGTGAAAATGGAATCGCAACACCATTTCACTTTGCACACTATGGGATGCGTGCAATTAGTGGCGTTGGATTGATTATTACCGAATCCACAGCTGTTGATCCAAGAGGTCGTATTAGTAATAATGACCTCGGATTATGGAATGACGAACAAGTGAGTGAATTCAGCCGTTTGGTCGAATCTCTTCACTACCTAGGTTCAAAGGTAGGGGTTCAATTGAACCATGCTGGTAGAAAAGCTGCCGATGAAGATGTTCCGGTTGCACCAAGTTCAATCGCATTTAGTGACGACAGCAATACACCAGTTGAACTAAGCAAGGAAGATATCACAAACATCGTTAATGAATTTGGTCAAGCTGCCAAACGTGCTAATGATGCCGGGGTAGACATGATTGAAATTCATGGTGCCCACGGGTACTTGTTGAACCAATTCTTATCAGCCGTTTCAAATAAGCGTGATGACGAATATGGTGGTAGCCTAGAAAATCGTTTCCGTATTGTTTCTGAAGTCATTGATGCTGTGAAGGCTAACTTCGCTGGCCCTGTATGGATTCGTTTATCATTAACTGATTACGATGACAGTGGATTACAAAATACTATGGCAGACTGGCAACAAATCGGTAAGTGGTTAGAAGAAGCCGGCATAAAACTAATCGACGTTTCAACCGGTGGCTTACTTCCAAAGGGACCTAACTTCCCAGTTCATGACGGATATCAAACTCCGTTTGCCACTGAACTTAAAAGAGCAGTAAATATTGATGTCTCAACTGTTGGTTTGCTAGATAACCCAGGGTTAGCCGAATACATCCTACAAAACAATCAAGCTGACTTGATTATGGAAGGACGCGCATTGCTAAGAAACACTAACTGGTTGGCAGATGCCGCAAAAGAATTACATGATCATGACTTTAAGGCCTTTGATGCGTCTTACGAACGTGGTCAAAAGTAAAAAATAAAAAGATATCCATTTGGATATCTTTTTTTATTGGTAAAATTTTGTCATCTAATTTTAATTTGTTATATAATTATTCTATTACAGCGAATAAAATGAGGTGATTATATGTATTGGACAGACGAAAGAATTATGACATATCGTGCGAAGATTAAAGGAGCATGGTACGTTAAAAAATTCCAACAATACTATCAATTCGACCTTCGTAAGCCAGAAGATAAGATGAGAATGTATCGTCAATTGGAACCAAAAACAATTAAGTCTTATTTTGATGATTTAATCGACACCTACGAAAAACAATTTTTAGAACAATTAGATAACATGAGCACCGATGATTTATTGGAAACACTAGAATCGTTAAGGGATGAAGGATATATTGATATCATGTAAAAAAGAACCGATATAATATCGGTTCTTTTTTTAGTTATTAGTATTTAGGCTAACTGATTGCTTTTCGCTAAGCTTTTTATCCTTAAAGGTTAGGTTGTAAGCATGTGAATTGTCATATTGGTAGGTCATAAATGACATTCCATCTGCTTCTTGTTGTGAAAGTGGTGATCCTAGAGTTGCTTGAACGTCTGAGAATGAGGTATTTTTAGCAATCTTGTCAATTTTTGCTTTCTTGACAATTTTAGCAGCGGTATTTTGTTGGTAACCTTTGCTTAAAACCTTGTCCTTGTAAACAATTACAAATATGTATTGTAGTTGTGCGTTTCCACCCATTTGCCAAGTGTATTGCTTTGCCTGAGCGTTGTTGGTAAGGGTAGTGTTGGTAGTCTTAGATGGGTTACCTAATAGGCTAACAACCTTCTTGTAACTTGAACCACCGTGTAATTGTTGATCGGTGTACTTGATTTGTTGGTACTTTTCTAATGAGATACCTGATGTATTCAAAGCGTCTGATAGGGAAGGCTTTGGACCAGAAATTGTTTGGTTGGTATCTTCAGCCTTCTTCTTACCACAAGCACTTAATACAAGTAGGCAGGTAAAAAGCGCTAGGAAAATCTTAAAAATTTTATTCATACTATATCTCCTCAATATGTTCTATTAGTATTTTAATCAAACTAGTGGCTAAATATCAATAATTTAAATTATTTATTCATAATTTAACCATGTTTTTTAAACCAAAAACTTGTAATCAATGACTTTTCCTAATACCATGAATGGTGAAGAAAGAAAAAGGAGGTTGTATCTATGAGTAAGATTGCTGCAATTGTTACCAGCGGATACGAAGATTCTGAATTAACTTCACCTATGAAGGCATTAAAGGATGCAGGTCATGAAGTTGAAATTATCGAAGACATGGCCGGAAACACAATTACCGGTGAACATGGTGACACACAAAAGGTTGATTTAGGTATCGATGACGCCAACTTCGATGATTATGACGCATTACTATTACCCGGCGGAGGCTCTCCAGATGCATTGAGAGCAGATGATCGTTTCAACGATTTTGTAAAACGTTTTCTATTGGCTAATAAGCCAGTGTTTGCAATTTGTCACGGTCCTCAATTCTTTATCCAAACCGGTTTAGCAAGTGAATTGAAGTTAACTGCATACACAACAATCAGGTATGACCTATTCTATGCCGGTGCAGAAGTTCATGATGAACCAGTCGTAGTAGATGAAAAGCACAAACTAGTTACAAGCAGAACTCCTGATGATTTAGATTCATTCAATTCTGAAATCGTCAAGTTCGTAAAATAAATAAAAAAGAAGCCTTATAGGCTTTGAACTGAACCCCTTGAGTTGGAGAAATCTAACCTAAGGGGTTCTTTTATGTTTTCTAAAGAATTAAAATTAGCTGCCATTAAAGATTATTATAATGGTTTAGGATTTACAAAAATTATTAATAA
>NZ_JAPDKO010000036.1:0-8226 GCF_030398685.1 Apilactobacillus sp. EABW-1NA | reverse complement strand
ATATATATCCTATTACAACAATTATCGTATAAAACAAAAACTGGGAGGAATGTCACCGGTTGAATACCGAATCAATTCCTCCCAGAAAATTGCATAACCATCCTCCAATTTTAGGGGTTCAGGTCAAGTGCTTTTTTATTTACTTCTTAGTCTTTCCATCCCAGTTTCTAAAACCTGATTTTAGGATATAAATATCTTTGTATCCATTCTTACCAAGTAAAATAGCTGTCTTAATACTCAAAGTTTTACCTTGATCGTATAAGTACACTGGCATGTCTTTTCGAATGTTCTTATAAAACATCTTGATTGTTGAGTAAGGAATACTTCTGGCTCCTAAAATGTGACCAGATTCGAAATCTCTGTTTTCTCTTAGGTCAACAATTTGTCCTCTGTGACTACCTCGCTTAAATTCTTCTTCATCAACGAAAGTAGCAACACGGTTTGCTCTCATTCTTGTAATGCTGTTATAAATTAGGATTGCTAACAAAATAACAACAATCAAAAGCATGGATGGAATCATGTGTTATTACACCCCTAATGTTATTTATTAATGTTTCTTAAAGCTAATGAACCGGCACCAATTACCCCAGCATCGTTACCTAATTGAGCTAGACGAATCTTGGTAGAATCTCTAACAGGTCTAAATGCATTTTCTTGGAAGTACTTAGTTGTTGGTTGTAATAGAGTGTTTCCGGCATTTGAAACACCACCACCGATAACAATGTTATCAGGGTTCAATGTGTTACCAACGTTAGCTAATGCAAGACCTAAGTAGTAACATACATGATCTACAACTTGGTTTGCAAAAATATCACCGTTATCAGCTAAGAAGAAGACAACCTTTGAAGTTACTTCTTCACCAGAGTTAATCATTTCTTTTAGTCTTGATTGACCAGTGAATTCACTTGAAAGGTTCTTAGCAACCTTAACAACACCAGTAGCTGAAGCGTATTGTTCTAGACAACCGCGCTTACCACAAGTACATTCAAATCCACCTGGTTCAACAGTAATGTGACCAATTTCGCCGGCACCACCGTTAACACCGTGAGCTAATTCACCGTTTACGATAACACCTCCACCAACACCAGTTCCAAGTGTTACGAATACAACGTCTGAGTCCTTACTTCCGGCACCCTTCCAGTATTCACCTAGTGAAGCAACGTTAGCATCATTATCTAAAGCGAATGGTAGGCCTAATGCTTTTTCGATTTGATCCTTAATATGTTGGGTAGTCTTCCAGTTTAGGTTGTAAGCCCCAATTACAGTACCTTCCTCACGGTTTACTGAACCTGGAGTTCCCATTCCAATTCCAATAAAGTCGTCAATTTTATTATCAGAGTCCTCCATCTTTTTTGCGATAGAGTTAATGATATTTGGAACAATATTTTCTCCGTTAGCGCTTACATCGGTGGTAATAGCCCACTTATCTAAGATTTCACCGCTATCAGTTAGGAATGCCAACTTAGTTGTTGTACCTCCTAAATCGATTCCAATTAACTTACGTACCATTTTAGTTTCCTCCTAAAAATTGTATTATTTCTTTTCTTCGATTCCATGTTCATGTTTTAATACAAGCTTTGCCTGTATGAACTCTTCTTTAGTTACAAGTCCAGCATCATGTAGATGATCAAGCTCTAATGCCATAACCTCTATATCCCACAATCTTTTGCCAACGTAAACATAGATTCCAAATTTTTTTAAAAGTTGTTGAACATCGTACAACGTCTTCATTTTCCCACATCCTAACGAAAAATGCACTAATTAATTTGCAAAATAACCAGTTTTTAAGCAAAAATATGTAAATACAAGTAACACAATTAATGCCAATATTTTCTTTACCATTGGAATTTTAAACTCTGATGGTAGTCCAACTACATAAGGTAATAAGAACCCAGCAATTAACCCACCGATATGACCTATTATATCAATATCTGGTGACATTAAGTCGAATCCAATGTTTAAGACGATTAGTAATAGAAAACTTTGTGACATTCTTCTGACATACATATTATCATGAAATGTTTCACCTAACATCAAAAATACACCGAACAATCCGAAGATGGCGGTACTTGCTCCAGCACTTGCACCATTAGAGAATGCAAATCCGGCAATGTTACCAAATATTCCTGACAACATGAAAATCACAAGAAATCTAATGTGTCCAAAAATCTTTTCAAGCTGAATTCCTACATAGTACAAACTAATTCCGTTCATTAAAATATGTAGAAATGATAGATGAATGAATATTGGTGTGATGAATCTCCACCATTGACCAAATTGGACCAGTGGACGATACATAGCGCCATAATTAATAATTGAATCCGTTGAATTAGTAACGATACCAAATACATATACGAATATAATTATTGCAAGAATTCCTTCAGTCATAAAAGGAACATCATCTATTTTTCGATATAAACGATTATTTGAAATTTGAGTGAATAATTGTTTCAACTTGTTGATCAAACTCATCTACTTTCCATATTGATTTTTCATACATTCTAATTCTATCAGCAAGTGCAATAGTATTTCCAGGATAATCAACTAAAACTCGGTCATAGTATCCTCCACCATAGCCAAGTCGATTATTATTAGACATGTCAAAAGCCATCCCTGGAACAATCAACAAATCAATATCATTGACGTCAATGCCTTGACCATCAACTGGTTCAGAAATTCCCATTTTATTAACGAACAACTCGGTTTCATGGTTGTACTCAATGAAATCCATATCGCTCTTATTAATCACCTTGGGAACGTATACTCCTTTGTTATCACTTAGTGCTTTTTCGATGATTGGTTTAGTATCAATCTCAATCTCAGTACTAAGGGTTACTCCAATTGAAGTTGCCGCAATCCACTCATCAGTTTCAAATAACTGATTATATAAATATTGTACATCTTCTCTATTATCTAAATTTTTAAGTTTATTTAAAATTTCACTTCGAGCTGCTGATTTATCCATCTATTCACTTCCCAGAATATAAAAAAAGGATTTGGGCCTTTAAACCCGAATCCTTATTTTGTTTCACGATGTAATGTAACTTTTCTTTCACGTGGACAGTATTTCTTTAATTCCAAACGATCAGGGTTGTTACGACGACTCTTAGTTGATAAGTAATTACGTTCGTGACATTCTGTACATTCTAAAGTAATGTGTACTCTCATCTTAGTTACACCTCCAAGTTAGTTGTATTTTTAATTTTTATATAAACAACTTTCAACTCTTAATATATTATCATTTTTTCTTCGATTTGACCAGAGTTTATATAAATATTGTTAAGGAAAATTACTTAACAGCAATTATTTCAAGCCGCTGTCGGATTGAACGTACTTCCAGTATGCTTGATAAATCTTTTGAGCTAAGTCAATATTATTGCTTTCTGCGTTACTTGGCAAGTTTGGAATTGCAACTACAACTACCACTTGTGGGTTATCTGAAGGAGCAAATGATCCTAAACTCAAGGTAACAGTTTCAACTGGTTTTGAACCCTTCTTTCCACTTGAGTAGAATGTTTGGGCAGTACCAGTCTTAGCAGAAATTGAAGGTTTAACAGTATTTAAAGTAATACCAGTTCTGTATTCGTTAGTACCATGCACCACCTTGTAGAAACCGTCAGTAACAACTTTTCTTTGTGCAGCTGTCATATCAATCTTGTTTAGCACAGTTGGTGTAACAGTGTATTTAACTCGACCTAGCTTACCGCTCTTATTTGAAGCACGGATACTTTGAACGATGTGAGGTTCAATTCTGTATCCACCATTAGCGATTGTAGAAATGTATTGAGCAATTTGCATTGGTGTGTATGCATCGTAGTTACCGTATGATAAATCGAGTGCCTTACCTATATTTGCTGATCCACTAGGACCTTGAATACCTTTTGTTTCACCAGGTAAATCAATTCCAGTGTATACACCTAAACCAAATTGGTTGAAGTAACCTCTCATAATGTTGAAGACATCTGGATTCATTGTTAATGCTCCACCTTCAACGTAGTTAAACTTAGCTTCTTTCATTGCTAGTTGCATCATGTAAGAGTTAGATGAAACTTCAAGCGCAGTTGAAGCATCAAGTGCAATATCATGGTTACCATCTTGGTTAAACCATGATGCCTTTCTGATTCCACCAGTTAAAATTGGCTTATCAGTTAAAGTAGAGTTAGTTGGTGTAATGACCTTGTCCATTAAAGCACCAGAAATCATGGCACCCTTAACAACAGAACCCATAACGATTGAACTGTTAATTGTTCCAAGAGCATTTGGAGTTTCTTTTCCAGTTTCTGGATCACGACTAACCCCAGCTAAACCGATAATTCCACCGGTATTAGGGTTCATGACAACTGCGTATGCACCTGTTGAATTACCAGTACCTTGATCAGCTTCTTCAACTAGTGATTGAATCTTCTTTTCAAATTCAGAGTTAATGGTTAATTGAAGGTTATCACCCTTTTGGCCACCATATTGTTTAACAGCTTTATCTAAACTACCACCCTTGATTAAGGTTTGTGATTTTGATCCACGTAAAGTAGATTCGTATTTTTCTTCTAGGTAACTTTGACCAACACTATCATTTCTGGAGTAACCTTCTGCTAATAGTGTATTAATTCTGTCACTTGGTAAACCAACCTTTTCGGAAGAAACAGTTCCAACAATACTTTGGATGGCGTTACCGTTTGGATATTCTCTTGTCCAACTATCACCAATTTGGACACCAGGCATTTCGTCCAAATGTTCACCAATTTCGGCAATTTCCTTATTAGTAACATTGGTTGTCTTGATGTATGTAGTTGATAATTGGTAAGAGCCACTCATTTTTTGGAAGATTGTTGCAGCATTCTTAGTTGCTTTATCTGTGCCGTATAGCTTGTCATTCATGACTTTTTGAAGTTCTAGAACGTACTGTTCACTAGTACTTGATCCCTTAGGGAAAGTAATACTGGAGCTTACTTTCTTAAGGTTATCGGCATTAGCTAAGTAAAAATCAGCTTCTTGTCTAGGAGTTAATGCTGAAGTATCAACAGTTAAGTATTTGCCTAGTGTGTTGGCAATCTTATATAAGTCAGCACTAGTTACTGATAATCCCTTAGTGTATTGAATAGCTTGGTGAGCTTTATTTCCAACAAGGACACGACCGGTAGAATCGTAAATCATCCCTCTTTGAACATTTCCATACTTAACGGAATTATCTGATCTGCTAACTTCAGCCTTATATTGGTTTCCATTAATAACTTGTAGATAACCCAACTGGATTATTAGAATGGCAAATAAAACTCCGACAACTGTCAGAATAATATTTAATCTAAATGGTACCTTTGAATTTTCCCCACGATCACTGTGGTGAAATATTTTTTGCAAAAAACTATTCAAAACAATCTAACTCCTTAATTATTATATGTTAATCAGTCATTTAGTCTGGTTTATTGTATACTATAGTTGGTTACTTTATAAGTAATAATCAAAATACATAGGAAGTATTAACTATGATTAATTCAATTAAAAAAATCATAAAAAAACACCGCTTATACTTATTAAGCTTTTTTATTCCATTTATTATTATGTCATGTTATTTTGCTTACCGCAATATGTTTCCATTTGGAAATAGTAGCATTTTGACTGTAGACCTAGGTCAACAATATGTAGATTTATTCGCATATTTCCGTCGAACAATTCTATCTTTAGACCTACATAGCATATTATACTCATTTTCAAACGGATATGGTGGAGAAATGATTGGAATTTGGGGATATTATCTATTAAGTCCGCTTAATATCATTTTGTTAATCATCCCTGCGAAGTTTATTAACTTCGCAATTCTTTTGATAACGCTATTTAAATACGGTTTATCAGGATTAACTTTCAGCATTTTTCTAAAACATAAAGGTATCAAAAAAAATCTAATTATTTTATCAATGGCTATTGCCTATGCTCTAAACGGCTGGATGATTGCTAACCAATTAAATGTAATGTGGTTGGATGGTGTTATCCTCCTACCAATTATTATTATGGGTATTGATAGAATCTTTAAAAACAACAAATATAGCTTATTTATTATTAGTTATACCGCAATGTTAGTCATTAACTACTACATTGCATATATGATTACGATTTTTTCAGTTATCTATGTAATTGGAAAGTTAATAAATGATGATCATTCATTCAAGATGCGTCTTGGTCAATTAATCTCTGTTGGCGCTAGTTACTTCGTATCGTTACTACTATCCGCATTCATCTTTTTACCAAACCTAATCGAACTTAAAAATGGTAAAGGTGCATATACCCTATCAACCTTTAAGTGGAAGGTTGAATACAACCCATTAAAAATGATAAGTAAACTTTTCGATGGTAGCTTCAACTTTTCTCAAATGCCAAGTGGTTACCCTAACATCTTTGTTGGTGCAATCGCCATAATTGGTTTCATAATATTTTTCTGCAATAAACAAATTCAGTTAAAACAAAAAATCATCGCACTTGCCATGACAATTATTCTAATTGTTTCGATGTTTTTTGAACCGTTAGATTTACTATGGCATGCAATGCAATTCCCAATTTGGTATCCTTACCGTTTTTCATTTATCTTTTGTTTTTGGATTATATATATCGCTGCAATTGGTTTAGATAAGCAAGCTGGACATATTAACGTCAAAGAAATTATTATATCAGGCGTTATTTTAGTTGCCGGTTTGATTTATACAGCACTAAATATCAATAACTTTAACTTCTTATCACTAACCAAGTACTTAATTTCATTAGCATTCGTGGCCATTAGTTTTATCGTCATTCATGTATCAAACAAGGACAATAAGTACTACCTGCTTTGCTTGGTGGTTATTGCAATTGGTGATACGGGAATGAATGCTTTTAACTCCTTAAACGCCATTAGTTATGTATCAAATGATGATTATATGAAGTACACAGCAACATTAAATCGTCACGTGAATGATATTAAACAAAAGGATGATAGTTTCTACCGTATTGGTAAGGACTTCTATCGAACTAGAGATGATCCAATCGAATCAAACTTTTACGGTGGTTCGACATTCTCATCAACGCTCAGAAAATCAACACCTGATTTCAATCAAAAGATTGGTAACGCATATACCACCGGATCAATTGATTATTCGAACGGTACCATCGTAACTGACTCATTACTTTCATTTAAGTACTTCATTAATACGGTTAACTACAATAAGACATATCCGATGATTCAAAAGAGCAGCAATCGTTATGATATCGTTAATAACGATGTTCAAAATATAGATATCTTCCAAACATTTAAATCAAACAATTCATTCCCACTAGTTTACACATCATCTGATAATGTATTTTCGAAAATCATTGCATCAGATCCTATCAAATACCAAAACTCAATGGTAAAACAAGTCACTGGTAATAATAGCAATGTGTTTTCTGAAAACATGAACTACACCATCCTTTCAGAAAACACTAATGCATTAACCGGTTTAAACAACCAAGTGATTGCTAAAAACAATCTACTAAAAGACGGCGAAGTCGTAATCAAATATAAGCACCAAAATAACATGGTGCCATACATGATTGTGCCAGCTTCAATGAATCAACAAAAATGTAGCATTAAAGTTAATGGCGAAGAATTAAACCTACCAAGTGAATTTCAAAGCACTTTCGTCGTAAGTTTGCCAAACAATAAAGATAACAAAATTACCATTAAACTATTAAATGGCAAAGTATACACTAACGAGTTTAATATCGCTTCCTTAAACCTACCTAAATTCCTAAGTGAAACAAAGGCCATTAGGAACCAAAACAATAATATTAAACTTAACGGTAATTCCGTTTCTGCTGATATTAACGTACCTACAAAGAGTCAAGCCATTGCAACCTCAATTCCATACTCCAATGGATGGACATTGACTGTTGACGGTAAGAAACATCCTATCAAGGTAATCAATGATGAATTCATTGGATTTGATAATCTTTCTGTCGGTAAACACAAGATCAAGTTATCCTTCTATCCTTCAGGATTAAATGCTGGAATAATAATTTCAGTATTAAGCTTAATGTTTGTAATTGGATTTTATATCTACAAGAAAAAAAGATAATAAAAAGGACTCGTCTAAGCGAGTGAACTGAACCCCTTGAGTTGGAGAAATCTAACCTAAGGGGTTCTTTTATGTTTTCTAAAGAATTAAAATTAGCTGCCATTAAAGATTATTATAATGGTTTAGGATTTACAAAAATTATTAATAA
>NZ_JAPDKO010000035.1:0-8497 GCF_030398685.1 Apilactobacillus sp. EABW-1NA | reverse complement strand
GAATAATAAACGAATACTAACAAAATTAGGCAACCAATCACCTGTAGAATACAGAAAATCAGTTGCCCAATTAAATAGTTAGAAAGCTGCTTTTATTTATTTGTTCAAAATAATAGTTGCAGTTCCTAATATCACTCTTTTTTTAGTATATAAATGGATATTTTGTTTTACGGTATTCTATATCGTAAAAGCGGCTTCCCAATGTTTCACCATCGGCATGAGCGTATTCCAATGATGGAATTTCAACATGAATGTTATCGCTTGTGATTCTAAAAGCAGACTTCACTTTTAACTCACGTTTGAATAACACACGCATGATTACGTAGCATAGTTGGAAAATATTTTTTCTAGTTAAGACTAGTAATTCAATGTCATTATCATTGTCATGATTTAAAGCAGTCACCATGAATGCCTTTTTAATCTTATGTTTTTCACCGTTAGCCTTAATATCTACAGGGAATGTGCTTAGGTTGTAGATAGTAGGGAAGATTGAAAGGTAGTATTCGATTCTGGTCTTTAAGTTGATCTTATGTGAAATGAAATTGTTTTTTAGGTTAAAGACGTTGGCATCTAAACCAATTCCTAAATTGTTTAAGAAAATACCACGTTGTTTTTTAATGTGTTCATCGAATAAGCCAATTTCATGATTTTCAACATGATGATTCTTGATTTGTTCAATGAAGTTATTATTCATGTTATGTTGTTGCTTCATGTGGGTGTAGAAGTTATTGTTAGCTCCGGTTGGAATAATCAATACCGGTACGTTTGGAATTGATTCATTCTTTGATTGAGCAGCATGAATACCTTCGATGGTTTCATGAACTGTTCCATCTCCACCAATCACAATAATGGCCTTAGGTAGTGAGTCATTTCTAAATGATGTAACTAAATAATGCGAAATAATGGATACGCAGTGAAGAGGGCGTCTAGTAATCTTTAGACGGTACTTAATATCGTTTGCGTCCAATTGCTTTTTAATTTCGGGCCATTGATGTTTAGCTCTTCTTTTATTAGCCACTGGATTGAAGATGACTAAATAATCAGTGTTCAACTTAAATACTCCTTTCTATGTAAAAATAAAAACGAATTCAATTAAGAATTCGTTTTTAATAAGCATCAATTTGAAATTATTTTTTATTCATAATTAACATTGGTAAAATCAAAGGATGTCTTTCGGTCTTATTATATAAGAATTCTTGTAAATCATCGATGATAGCGTTTCTGATGCTTGATTCGTTGGCATTCTTGTTACGCATAGCACGACGAATAGTTCTAAATACTAATCGTCTTCCTTCGTCTAGTAATTGACCAGACTCTCTCATATATACGAAACCTCTGGATAGTAAGTCAGGACCAGATTGAATTTCTTGATCTTTTAGGTTAATTGTAGCAACAACTACAACTAGTCCTTCTTCAGATAATAGTTGACGGTCACGTAAAACAACGTTTCCAATGTCACCAATTCCGTTACCATCAATGTAAACATCTCCGGCAGCGAAGTGACCAGCAATTCTAGCTGAATCCTTGGTTAGTGCTAAGACATCACCATTCTTCATAATGAAACTGTTTTCCATTGGAACACCACATTGTTCCGCTAGTTTAGTATGAATTTTTAGCATTCTGAATTCACCGTGAATAGGCATGAAGTATTTTGGCTTCATTAAACTAAGCATAAGCTTTTGTTCTTCTTGTCCACCGTGACCAGAAGTATGGATCTTGTTAATCTTACCATGAATAACTTTAGCACCAGCTTCTTCCAATTCGTTGATAACACGGTTAACACTAACCTTGTTACCAGGAATTGGGTTACTTGAGAATACTACAGTATCATTTGGTTGGATTGCAATTTGTCTATGAGTACCATTAGCAATTCTGGAAAGGGCAGCCATAGTTTCACCTTGAGAACCTGTACATAAGATAAGGGTCTTTTCGGCTGGAAGAGATTGTAATTCAGAAGCGTCAACGAATGTACCATCAGGAACGTTTAAGTATCCTAATTCTTGTCCATTAACAATTGCAGCTTCCATACTTCTTCCGAAAACAGCAATCTTTCTACCATGTCTTATGGCAGCGTCACAAGCTGTCTTAATTCTTGAAATATTTGATGCGAAAGTCGCAAAGATGATTCTTCCAGTTTCTTCATCAAAGATGTGTTCAACTGCAGAACCAATCCAACTTTCTGACTTAGTCCAAACAGGTCGTTCAGCGTTTGTGCTATCCGACATTAGACATAGGACACCTTCGCGTCCCAATCTTGCCATTTCTTGTAAATCAGGCGGCTGTCTCGTAACAGGGGTCAAATCAAACTTGTAATCCCCGGTTTCGACAATCACTCCAGAAGGGGTGTGAACCGCGATTCCCAAAGTATCAGGAATTGAGTGGGTGGTACGGAAGAATGAAACTTTTGTCTTGTTAAACTTTAAGACGGTTTGTGGATTAATTTCATGAATTTCAGTACTTCTCAATAATCCATGTTCTTCTAACTTGTTCTTGATTAATGCTGACGCCAATGGACCAGCGTAAATGGGAACATTTAAATCGCGGATTAGGTATGGAACACCACCGATATGATCTTCATGTCCGTGGGTGATAACTAATGCTTTGATTTTGTCCTTGTTTTTTACTAGGTATTGATAATCAGGGATAACGTAGTCGACCCCTAATAAATCATCCTCTGGGAATTTAATCCCTGCATCGATTAAGATGATTTCATCTTGAAATTGAACACCGTAAGTGTTTTTTCCAATTTCACCAAGTCCACCAACGCCATAAATAGCTGTTTCGTTATTTTTGACGTTTAGTTTGTTCATAATTATTTAAACTCCGTAATTTTAAAATCTGGGCTCTTTTGTTCGTAAGCCAAATGGTTACCTTCAAGAGGTTCAATAAATTCAATGTTGTGATCAGTGTTCTTGTCAACAAGTTCTCTTGCTTCAACTTCTGTATCACAGTCTACATAAAGTGATTTTGTGAATTCTCTCTTAGGATTAGCCTTAGTATCTTCTTGGTATAAAACTTTAAATATCATAAAAATTAAAATCTCCTTCTATGTTTTTTTTACCGATCGATTGTGTAATACACATCTAATTGTTTTTAATTTTATCATATTAATAATGATAAGTATAGTAACCAATAATTTGATAAAATGATAGAATAAAACCAGATAATATTTGCAAGGAGGCGATGATTTTGCCACTTTTTGTAGAAATTGTAATTGGCTTTATTGTCGCAGTTATAGCGTACAATTTAATCCATTATTTCTTCATTACTCGACCAATTGATAAAGGTCACAATCAAACATTAAAAATATTAAATGGATTAGTTAATAACCTCTTAGAAAAGGAAAAAAATGAAATTATAGAAGTTCATGATTTATCCAATATTTGGGGGAGAAACATATATGCGTTTGAATATGTGATTTCAAAGTGCCAAACTGATGAATCAAACGATGAACTAATCAATCAAATTAAAGAAGCGATTAACGAAGCAAATGAGTCGAAAAGATTTAACCATGATGTGGTGTTAACCGATTCGTTTGTAAGGGACAATCAGGTCCATGTTGACTTAGCATACCTATTAAATGCAGCGACATACGAGTATGTATTAGATATGCGCCAATTAAATAAGGTAAATTAAAAGACCTAACAAAATGTTAGGCCTTTTTTTGACTATTCGATGAACAAGTCATTGTCCACTTTTGAGAATGGATTTTCTTTATCAACGTGATCGTAGAATAGGGTTCCGTGTAAGTGATCAATTTCGTGTTGGCAAACAATCGCAGGATAGTTTTTAAGTCTAACTGTGTGTTCATTACCTTCAACGTCTTGATACTTAAGGGTAATTCTAGCAGCACGGTGAATGAAACCAGGAACGTCTTCATCAACTGATAGACAGCCTTCACCTTCAGTGATAGCACATCTTTGAACTGAGCTTGATAGGATGACAGGGTTGATAATGACATCCTTAAAGATTGGTTCGCCTTCACCTTCAAAGTCGTTTGGCACTAGTACAGCAGCCATCATTTCTGATACACCAACTTGAGGTGCAGCTAGACCAACTCCAGCTCTTAGTTTATATTTGGCACAAAGTTCAGGATCTTGACTTACTTCAAGATATTCCATCATGTCTTCAGCTAATTTTTTATCTTCCGCGCTAAGTGGGAATTTAACTTGTTTAGCTTGTTGTCTTAATACTTTATTTCCATCGCGAACGATGTCTTTCATTAGTATCACTTAAATGACCTCCCAAAAAGTTTATTATTGTATTATAACATAATAACGGAAATTATATGATACTAATATGATACATGAGAGTTGCTTATTTTTAGAAAATGGTATAATTACAGATACTAAATTAAACGGAGGCTCATTATGAAAACTAATTTGGTAGTTGATGGAGAGCAGCAACGAATTGAATCACTAATTGAATTCATGATTTTAGTGGATTATCCAGTTAACCTAACTATCGCAAATTTAAAGATGAATGATTTTATCAATCAACTTCAATCCAATTTGCTATGTGAACATTTTGAAGTCAAATTAGCGGATGACAAAATGGATTATCATGATTTTGACGGGTACATGTACCTATATGATTTTCCAAAGGAAACGGTAGAAGAAAAAAGCGAAGTTACTTCATTCTTATCACCTTACTTAGATCACTTTAGAAAGTCACTAAATCAAGTTATTAAGGAAGGGTTTAGCGGCAAGATTATCGTTAATGGTTTTCATGATGAAGTCTTCGCATACTTTGCAACCAAGTTTTCCGGTAAAGAAAATAACAAGGTTGTATCAACTGGGATGCTAGCAAAGACATTACTGTTAAAACACGCACTACGTCGTTACTTTGATATTAGTTTATCCGATATTAACGTCAGTGTATTAGGTAGTGAATCCAAGAACTTAATCTCATGGAGTAGGGCATACATTGGTCAATCACCAATCCTGGCCTACCTAGCCAATCCTAACAATATGTTTAGTACTGAAATATTTGCTAAAGCAGAAGAAATCATCAACAAATCCGACACACCTTGTGACGAAGTAATACAAGCAAAGGCAATTGGAGTAATTCTGGATGCCTTTTACATGGGTAATTCGTGTTTAGCAAGTGTAGGACATGTTAGCCAAATAGATGGTAAAATAGCAGTGACAAGTGAACCAATCATGTTGAACCAAACAGGACTGGTCCCAACTGTTGAATTAGTATTATCTGACAAAGAAAAACAATCTTTTGATGATGCCAAACAATATACTAATGAAATAATTGATGAAATTTTAGAAAGTAAGTAGGAATGATTATGAATAACTATTCTTATCCAATTTTTCCTGATTGGTCCAAAGAAGAATTAATGGACATGATGGCCTTATATAATGCTGTGGAAAGTGCGTACGAAGACGCCAATGGCGTTAATGCTGAAAAGGTGGTCAAACTATACAACCGTTTTAGAGAGATTAACCCTGCTAAGATGGAACAAAAACAAATTGACCGTGATTTTCAAAACATTTCGGATTACAGCATTTATAAAACTTTTCAAGCAGCCACAAAAGCTAAGACCAAAAACATAAGAATGTAATTTGTTTTAAGGAAGATATGTATGAATTATTTATGGTTAAAAAACGCAGACGAGGCAATTCAGTCTTGGTTTAAAGAAATTCGTGAATTCACCGTTAGTTCACTTAATCAGATTCATGATGTTTCCACTAAGTCTAGTCGAACTGATTTGGTTACCGAAGTTGATAAATCAAACGAACAGTTCTTTATCCAAAAGATTAGGAATTTTGATCCCGAAGCTCACATCCTAGGTGAAGAGGGCTTTGGGGATGATGTGACTAATCTAGACGGCCACGTATGGATAGTCGATCCAATCGATGGAACAATGAATTTTGTAAAGCAACACAATCATTTTGCGATAATGTTATCTTTATACATTGATGGCAAAGAAGAGCTCGGCTATATTTTAGATGTAATGAATGACAAACTTTATCACAATTGGGATGGTAAAGTTTATGAAAATGATACAGAAATTAATCCACCAGAAGATATTTCATTATCAGAAGGATTAATGGGATTAAGTGGACCATTATTAATAAATAATGAGAAAAACATGCAGGCAATCTCTAAAGCAAGTGAAGGTGCCAGAATATATGGTAGTGCAGGTATCCAGATTATTGCTGTTTTGAAGGGCGAACTAGTAGGATATATTTCCACTTTAAAGCCATGGGACATTGCAGCTGGAAAAGTGCTTTGTGATACGCTTGGTATTAAGGTGTCTGATATTGACGGAAATATAATTGATGTGGTATCATCAGACATTGTATTGGTAGCGACGAAGATTGCACAAAAGGACATACTTAATATTGTTAAGTATGGTTCTGACTGTGACTGATGTCACAGTTTTTTTATGCAAATTTAATTATTTAATGTAATAAACTTGGTCCGAGTTGCTAAGTATTAAAGAAACAAATATTTATGCTTCGAAGGGAAGGAAACTAATAATGAAGACAAGAGACGATATTAGAAATATTGCTATTATTGCCCACGTTGACCACGGTAAGACAACTTTGGTTAACGAATTACTAAAGCAATCAGATACTTTAGACGAACACGTTCAAATTGATGATCGTGCCATGGATACTAACGATATTGAAAAGGAACGTGGTATCACAATCCTTTCAAAGAATACTGCCGTTAGATACCAAGACAAACAAATTAACATCTTGGATACACCAGGACATGCTGACTTCGGTGGAGAAGTTGAACGTATCATGCGAATGGTTGATGGTGTTCTACTAGTTGTTGATGCTTTTGAAGGAACTATGCCACAAACTCGTTTCGTTTTAAAGAAAGCTTTAGATCAACACCTAACTCCAGTTGTTGTTATTAACAAGGTTGACCGTCCAGGTGCACGTCCTAGTGAAGTAGTTGATGAAGTATTAGACCTATTCATTGAATTAGGTGCTGATGATGAACAACTAGACTTCCCTGTTATCTACACTTCAGCTATGAACGGTACTTCAAGTTATGATGAAGACCTATCAACTCAAGAACACACTATGAAGCCTGTATTTGATACTATCATCAAGGCTATTCCTGCTCCTATCGACAACTCAGACGAACCATTACAATTCCAAGTTGCTATGCTTGATTATGATGATTTCGTTGGTCGTATCGGTATTGGTCGTGTATTTAGAGGTACTATCAAGGTTGGGGATAACGTTACTGTTATGAAACTTGATGGTTCAACTCAAAACTTCCGTGTTACAAAGCTTATGGGATTCTTTGGTCTAAAGAAATTAGATATTAATGAAGCTAAAGCTGGTGACTTAATCGCTGTTTCAGGTATGGATGAAATCAACGTTGGTGAATCTGTTGTAGATCCATCAAACCAAGAAGCTCTACCAATCCTAAGAATTGATGAACCAACTCTACAAATGACTTTCGGTACAAACACTTCACCATTTGCTGGTAAAGAAGGTAAGTTTGTTACTGCTCGTCAACTACAAGATCGTCTAGAAAGAGAATTACACACTGATGTTTCTCTACGTGTTGAAGAAACTGACCAACCAGGTTCATGGACTGTATCTGGTCGTGGTGAACTTCACTTATCAATCTTAATTGAAAACTTAAGACGTGAAGGTTACGAACTACAAGTTTCTCGTCCACAAGTTATTATTAGAGAAGTAGATGGTCAACAATGTGAACCATTCGAATCAGTTCAAATCGATACTCCTGACGAATACTCAGGTACTATCATCCAAACATTATCTGAAAGAAAAGGTAACATGCAAAACATGGAAAGTGTTGGAAACGGCCAAACTCGTTTGACATTCCTTGCACCTTCTCGTGGTTTGATTGGTTACTCAACTGAATTCCTATCAATCACTCGTGGTTACGGTATCATGAACCACACATTCGATAGTTACCAACCAGTTATCAAGAACTGGAACCCAGGTAGAAGAAACGGTGCCTTAGTTTCAATTAACGAAGGTAAGACTACTACTTACGCTACTATGGGTATCGAAGACCGTGGTACTATCTTCGTAGATCCAGGTACTGAAGTATACGAAGGTATGATCGTTGGTAAGAACAGTCGTGACAACGATATCTCAGTTAACATCACTAAGGGTAAGCAAATGACTAACGTTCGTGCTTCTGCTAAGGATGAAACTGCTAAGATTAAGGAACCACAACACTTAACTCTAGAAGAATCACTAGAATTCTTGAACGAAGATGAACTTTGTGAAGTAACTCCAGAAAACGTTCGTCTAAGAAAAGAAATTCTAAACACTAACGAACGTGAAAAGCAAGCTAAGCGCAAGCGTCACAACAGCTAATACTTTAGCGTTTAATAAAAAGGATGGACATTTTGTCCATGAACTGAACCCCTTGAGTTGGAGAAATCTAACCTAAGGGGTTCTTTTATGTTTTCTAAAGAATTAAAATTAGCTGCCATTAAAGATTATTATAATGGTTTAGGATTTACAAAAATTATTAATAA
>NZ_JAPDKO010000034.1:0-8633 GCF_030398685.1 Apilactobacillus sp. EABW-1NA | reverse complement strand
AAACTCCAGAAGCAGTTAACCAGAAATTGTTATCATAGACGTTTTGAGCAACATTATCGCATTCAACAATTCTGTTAGCCAACATCTGTGCAATTCTTCCCATTGCTGAACCATCAGAAACATCAGTTTCTTCACCAAGGTTTTTCTGTATCTCTGACTTAGCTTGTTTTAATGCATCATCTGCACTAATGGTTACCCAACCATCATCAGTTAGTGGCATCTGTTTTCACTTCCTTCCAGAAATCTAATTGACCTAATGTTGTATTTACAATGATATGAATATCAACAGATGTATGATTTTGATTAATTTGTGGATCGACTAAAACAACATCAATGATTCTCTTATCTTGCTTGATAGAATCTGAAATCGATGAAATGCATGCATTTCTATCAAATCCACCGATTAACCAATCATAGTCAATTCCAACATTTTCATTAGACCATGTACCTTTTTTAGTCATTAAAATCATGTTTAGTGATTGCTTAATTTCATCTAAACCAGTTACATACAATGGACTATCTTTACTGATGTATAAATCTCCATCATCTGTATATAACAAATCTTGAGCCATTTATCTCACCACCTTTCATTTCTTAAAGTCGTTTTTACTTGCTATTTTCCCGATAACAAACGAATAATCAACAGAATGTTTTCTATTTGAACTTACTGGGAAATAACCATTAGTATGCTTTGAGTTATCATCATCCAAACATATAACTATTACTTCATCACCAGTTTTATAATCGATTGATTCAGACTGACCAGGTAATACGATAAAATGAACTTTCTGAACCATTGATTCCTTCTTTCCATTAATCCTAGCTAGTGGTTGAACTGTTGCAGTAGGAGGCGTTATTTTTTCAATTTTTGCTATATATGCTACAGAAATATCATTAATCGCATTACTATAAATATTTTTTAATAAATCAGTGAAGTAATCTTTTTGCTCAGCCATTCAATCACTTCTTTCTATTAGTTCGTTTAGCTTTAGCTTGTTTTACTCGCTTAGCATCTAACTTAGCTTTTGCTTTAACATCATCAGATTTTGCTTTCTTAATTTCACTAGCTTGTTCTTTTTTGTATTGTGATAACTTTTTAAAATTAATAGTCATTGTCGGAGTATCCGAATTACTTAATGTGGCATTCCCATTAGTGACAATTACATCATCTGTAAATCCTGAAAATTCATCGTCAATTCTAAAAATAACACCTGTTGTAATTATTGGATTGAATAGAATAGTGGCTTCATAAACATCCTTGTTGTCTTCATCTGTTGATAAGCTAGGCGAAGTAATTAGCCCTGTTTTAGGTAAACACGTATAATTCAAATGTTTATTGCTTACAAATGACTTGATTACTAATTTACCGTGCTGATAGAACATATCGGTTTTACAATCTTTAGCAATGTCCTGAATGCATGATAGTGGTTTCTTTTTAGCAGTATATCCAGAATAATAAATATGGTTATATACAAGTTTTAATTCGCTAATCTTAATCCCTGCTTTATTTGCTAATGTCTTGATTATCGTTGAACCTTTTGTACCAGCTTTAAAACTCATGTTTTTATATACAGTTTTAACTCTGTATGTTTTTTGCTTATTTGATTTTTCAGTGGCTCTACTTTGCGCGCCCTTTAATTGTGTTCTATATGCCTTAATTGAATTTTGAATTTGAACATAATTTAAATGCTTTTGATGCCTTGTAGCATTTGGATTGGCATTTAACCATGCTTGTCGTCTCTTCTTCGCATTATTTTCAAAGTTACGCATTTGAGTTCGATAAGTGGATGATTTATTCGTAGATTTAGCTCTTACTTGTTTGCTTTGAGATACCTTAAGTGCTTTCTTTGGATCAACTTTAGTTCCATCTTGGATAGTTAAATGTAAATACCAATCTCCACTGTCCCATTTAATTGCATCCACTGTTGTGATAGATGCAGTAAGAAGATGCGAAATATTGTTTTCAGTAAAATCAGCATTATAGAAACCTGCATAAATGGATAGATTTGAGCCAACCTTAAATTTACTTGCCGTCTTTTTAGAAATTCCATGTATTGTAATATCAGTATCAGACGGAACATCTTGATTACTAAAGTTATAAGTTATTTCAATTTGAGCATTCTTACCTTGTAAATAACTTGAAACGATTTTAACTTCATCATCTAGTTCTATTCGTTGATAGAAATGTACTAATTCCATTATTCATCACCTACCGACTTATCTGTTCCATAATCGTTGATATCAGCGTTCGCTGTGTTGTCTGATACGGTATCATCATCAACTTCATCGCTAGAATTGCCTGTATTTGCGTCTGTGTCATCCTCATCAGTGTCTTTAATGAACAATTGGACAGTATTTGTAAAGTTAAGCTTACTAACTTCAGTTTCGTTGCCTTGTTCATCCATTGGAACTATATTAATTAAAGGTAATCGTGGATCATTAATTGAACCAAACAATGGATAACCGTAAATCAATTTTTCACCATTAACAATTTGAACTCCATTTTCGTCAAATAAATCAATATAGTAACTATCATTTACTTCGTTGTAGTAAAGATAAAAAGTAAAATCTATACCATCGATGGTGTAATCAAATTGAACTGGAACATCATCTAAATTAATATCAATATAATCATTTACCGCCATTGCATTACCTCCTAATAATAAATCTTTGCACCAATTGGAATTGACCTATCAGCGTATTTATTTAGCTTTCTAACGTGAGCTAGCGAAACATGTTTACTCCTTGCAACAGATAGATAAGTAACACCAGATTTAGCAATTACATACCTATGCTTGTTGGATGCATTACTATTTTTTGTTCCTTTCTTATTACCTTTGTGACCTACATATTTGGTTGTACCTTTTTTCGTTTTAATATTTGTTTCAAAAAATTGCGCTTCAGTTAAAGTGATTGAGACATTTGCTGAATTTATTCCTGTTCCAGCATCAGTAAATTCGTATGAATTAGTAAATGCACTAATTTGCACACTTTCTGAATTATAATTATTTGAGTGAAAAATTAATGGGACACCATTATTAGACCAATATCTTAGCTTTCCAATTTCACGTTTTACTTCACTCATCTGATCAACATCTCCACCACCAATTATTGCCTCAAAAGAGATTGTGTTTGCACCTTGTTGTGTTGTAGTTGATAGATTCATCCCTTTTTCTACTGCTTTTGTATTAACTTGTGGAGAAGTATCAGCATTAGCAGTTTTCATAAATAAAATTACATAGCTTTGATTTGTATTAGGATTTTGGGGAACTAAGGTTGCTTTATCATTTGAGAACATTGGGTTTTTCCTCATGTTTTCTAAAGTATTGCTTCTAAATTCATCTATTTTCGCTTTCTGCATATTTACTTTTAATGTTGCAATTTGCTTTTTATAATTTTGAATATTTTTCTGTTGGATCTTGATTGAATTTTTTACCTTGCTAGTTTGTTTTTTATTTTTTAATTTATTTAAAAGTGAGTTACTATGTTTGATTTTTTCATTTAGTTTATCCATTTGTTCTTTCAATTTCTTTTCAGCTAATGTCATATATATCACTCCTAATTTATTTTTATGTACAAGAAAAGAGCTAGAATAAACTAGCTCTTTTACTATATTTTTCCAATTGCATTATGTGCCATGCGTTGTACAACTTGCTCTACAGCTTGTTGTAACTTGCTTGGTAATTGATTAATGGTTGCTGTGTCAGCATTTCCATTAATATTAATTTCAACATTCATATTAATTTGTGGTTGTTGCAATCCACGACTTGACTTACTAATTAATGAATTAGCCATTGAAACTAATCCATTACGTTTAGTCTTTTCAGATTTACTTTGCATTAACTTAGCAAATGGAGATGATCCATCTGATTTAGCTCTTGCACTGATTGCTTCCATAATTAATCTGTCTGCTGATTTGCGCTTTGGATTAATTGCTACTTCAGGTTGTCCAGGATATTCTCCAAATACAGCGGGTTGAGAACTCCAACCACCGTTTGCATATCCATGTCCATTACCTAAGAAGCTTAAGCTATCCCCATAACGGTGTCTGGCATAATTTAGACCTGCATAAATAGATGCATACCCATTATTCCAACCACCTAATCCTGGCTTACCATAAGCTGCAAAAGTTCCAGGCTTAACTTGCATTAACCCCATTGCTCTACCATCAGCTAATCCATCTGTACCACCAACTGCATTAGGATTACCACCAGACTCAGTATTGATTTGTCTCAACACCCTGTTTACCATATCGCCTGATGTACTTAAACCTAAAGCACTTAATGCTTTAATTACAGATGGCTTCCATCTTTGTACTCCAGAACCACTTGGATTTGAACTACCACCATCGTCAGTTTCTTTTTGAAACCAACTGGCAATTAAATCCTTAGCTTTATTAATAATTCCGCCACCAAAATCACTGATGATTGGAATGTTACTAGTAAACCCACCAAACATATTCATAACTGTTTTGATAGGATGAGCAATTGCGTTCCCAATAGCTTCAGCATCATCAACAACTTTTCCACCAATTGATTTAGCTACCTTGACTGCAGAACCAGCAAAAGATTTAACTTTCTTGCCTGCTGAACTAGCGAAACTTTCAATTCCACCAATAATTCCTCCACCTGCATAGTGTTCAATACCTTGTGAATTCATAAAGGCTTTAGTTTCCTTAGCATTTAAGATTTGAGTTCCTGCAGGTAACCAACCAGTCCAATTACGTTGTTGTGGTATAAATGCCTTACCATTTGGTAGAATTGCAAGCTCTTTGTTGCCAGTCTCAGGCGAGTCGTGACCGTCATTTAACATAGCATGAGTTCCTTTAGTTATTTGCTTTGAACCAGAAGTTCCAGAAGCGAATTTAATAGTTGGAATTGTATGACCACTTCCACCTACATAACTAAGAAGTTTATTAATACCATTTATTCCACCATTTAAGAAATCAACAACCGCATGTAAACCTTTTTGGAATGCTTTTTTTATGTCATCCCAAATACTTCCAAAGAAAGCACCTAATGCTTTAAATGGTGCTTTTAGAATGTCTACAACTCCTCTGACAATACCTTTTAGGTCTTTGCCTAGGTGTTTCCAATTACCTGTAAATACATCGGCAAAAGCTTCAAATAAATTACCAATGATTTTAAAAGTTCCTTTAAAGAAACTCTTCAAAAATGCTCCTGCACCTTTTGCAACTGCTTTTACTAAACTCATCGCAACCTTAAAGGTAACTCCTATAGCTTTAAATATTGGTTTTGCTTTCTTAAATAACCAACTAAATGCTTTAACCATAAGTTTTACGACATTTTGAGATTGTTTATTCAACCATTTCATAACACTGGCTAGTGCCTTAATATTCTTTTTTCCTTGTTTGGATTTAAAAGCTTTCATCATATATTTCCAACCATCCGTTACGGGTTTAAAAGCTTTTTTTATTGACTTAAAAGTATCTCTAAATATTTTCTTTATTGGACTAATAGCCTTTTTTATTGTCTTCATTGCATTATTAAATGCTTTACCAACTGGTTTAAATATATTTTTGAGAGGCTTAAAGGTATTTTTAAAGGCATTACCAATATCTTTCAATATTTTCTTTGCTTTATTCCAGCCTTTAATTAGCGGGTCAAAGAATCCCTTTGGAATCATTGATTGTACTTTTTTACCAATCCATTTACCTGCAGAACTACCAGCAATACCACCAATAGCTCCACCTGCCAATCCACCGACAGCAGTTCCAATTCCTGGAACAACTGAACCAATAGATGCACCTAATGCTGAACCACCAAGTGTTCCACCAAGCATTCCGCCTGCTGAACCAATTTTAGATCCTGCATTCTTATGATTCATACCAATTAATTGACTACCTGCAACAGCAATATCAAGATATGGTATTTTTGAACCTAGCATTCCTAATCCACGAGTTAAACCACCAAATCTTCCAACTCTTGTAGCGTCTTGAGCAACAGTTCCACCAATTTTAGCAAAGTTACCAACCTTACCAAATCGAGTTCCTGTCTTTTCAACACCGCCAAAGATTGATTTAAATTTAGTCATCTTACTGATATTTCTACCATTACGTTCAACTCGTGAAATTTGTAAGCCATCACCTAATCCACTTGATGAATTACCAGAACCTGTAATTTCACAAGCAGTTCTCATCTTTCCTGATTCTTTAACCATAGAATTACCCATAGTTTTTGAAACAGGTGTAGTGAACATCTTGCGTAGTTTACCGATTGCCAATCCAATAGCTCCAAAACTTTTAGTTAACGATCCAACTACGAGTGATACAGGTGCAATTCCAGCAACAAATACTGTTCCATATGCAACTATTTTCTTCAACCAACCAGGTGCAGATGAAAGCTTGGCGATTAAATCACTCATACCATTTGCTACTTTAGAAAATGTTGGAAGGAGTTCATTAGCAAAGGTTATTTTTAACTGTTCAATTGCTGCCTTGAATCTACCAATTTGCACCTTTGCAGTCTTTGAGTTTTTAGCTGATAATTCCGCTATATACCCTTTTCCATGATTTTGCTTTTGTGATTTCTCAACTTGTCCATTCAAATCTTTTAACTGCTTAACGTTGTTGGATAAGATAGTGGCTGCTTGCTGTCCAGTTTGACCAAATAAAGCATTAAAAATTGCCCCTCTGTCTGTGCTAGACATGCCTTTCATCTTGTCATTCAATTTACTGAATACATCTTGTAATGGTAATAAATTACCTTTAGCATCCCTAAAGTCTTGTGCAGATAATCCAAGTTGTTTTAGTACATTTTGTGACGCACCTTTCTTAGGTGCAACCAATCTACTCAATACTTGTCTAAGACCTGTACCAGCTTGACTGGCATCTAAACCATTATTGCTTAAAATACCAATAGCACTGGATGTTTCTGCTATTGATTGATGAGCATTATGAGCAGAAGCTCCAACATATTTTAACGCTTCACCCATGCCATTGAAATCAGTAGCAGTTAAATCAGCAGCATACGCCATTTGGTTTAATACTGTTTTAGTATTAGCAGCCATTTTAGATGAGTTGTTAGTCTTAAGACCAAAAGATTCAATAGCAGAAGTAGCATTATGAACAACATCTGTATAATCATCACCTGATGCAATTGAAGCTTGTAAAAATTGTTTTTGCGTTGCTAACGTTTGATTAGTTGAATAACCACGTCTGATCAATTCTTCGTAACCTTTACCAATCTTTTCTTGTGAAACCCCGTATTTTAATGAGAGTTCGACACCTTGTTGACGCATTTTATTAACATTTCGTTGAGCTTCAACTGAATGTTCTCCACCAGTAACCGCTAAGTTCTTAATTTTTACATACTGATTTTGTAATTCAATCGCTTTTTTAGCTCCACTGATGAAAGCAGCCCCAAGTCCAAGTGTTACAAGCCCCATATTCCTACCAATCGATAAGAATTTGTCTCCCACGTCATTTAAACGCTTGAACTTTGCTACTGATAAGCTTGCTTTCTGAGTTAATTTAGATTGTGATCTAGATAACCTATTATTGTTATCAGTACGTGTATTGGTGTTAGATGTTGATGACTTTGTAGCGCTATCATCAATTGCCTTCATCTTTTCAATCGACTTGGTAACTCTATTATTCCCTGATACAGCTTGATTGGTAAACTTTTTGCTTGATTCTAGTGCTTGTTTATTCGATTCGCTAACTTTATCAAAAGTGTTCTTATAGTTTTTAGCAAAATCAGATGATGATTTGGTAAAACTATCAAGTTGCTTTGATAAACCAGTCAGTGTCTTTTGGACGCTACCTCCAGACTTGGTCATCTTAGTTAGTGCTTTATTAAAAGAATCTATTGCTTTTTGGTCAACCTTAACAGGAATTTCAATTGTTGCCCTTCTTGATACATCAGCCATCTAAACACCTCCTAACATACCACTATATAGATTTCTTTGACTTTCAATCCTTTTTTTCATTGCATATACAAATACAGATAACTCTGGAGCATTCATATTTGATATCTTTTCAGCATCAATAGTAGTCGCCCCATTAATGAATGCATTCCACATAATGTTGGCATTACTGTCACTATTGATGTAAAACTTTACGGCTCTTTCAGATAAGATTTTTAAACTAATCTGTAAGAAACGTTTCAGCTTGATCCATGAACCAGTGGTAAGTTTCCTTTGCATGTTTTTCAAAGAAGTCCCAACCAATTACATCGTCAGTAACCTTGTCGTTGATAAGTAATGAATTGTTATTGAACATCTTAAATAATGCTTCATGGAACTTAGCAGGTGTTAAAACAATTGAAGTTTCTCCATCTTCTTCAACAACTACAGAACGCTTAGCGTCAATGGTTTCTGCATCACGAAGTGAAGGTGATGTGATTTGAACTTTAATCTTTGTTCCGTCTTTTTCAGTGATTTCTAAATCACGAGTACGACTATCAACATCAGTTACCTTTGTACGTTTTTCCAAAGGCATGTATGAAGTATCAACATCGTTAGATGCTGAACTTGATGCAACCGTACTTTCTGCAACAGCAGATGATTGTACTTCTGCTGAACTTGATTGAATTTCTGAACTTTCTGAATTTAAGAATTCTGCCATGATAATTTCCCCTTATTTTTTAATTAAGATTAAACTGCTGAAGCAT
>NZ_JAPDKO010000033.1:0-8975 GCF_030398685.1 Apilactobacillus sp. EABW-1NA | reverse complement strand
TTATTAATAATTTTTGTAAATCCTAAACCATTATAATAATCTTTAATGGCAGCTAATTTTAATTCTTTAGAAAACATAAAAGAACCCCTTAGGTTAGATTTCTCCAACTCAAGGGGTTCAGTTCAATCATCGAAATGATGATTCTTTTTTTATATACTTGACTTAGAGTTAACTCTAAATAGTACATTTATTCTTGAAGTTAGTAGAAAGGACTTTTTTATGAGTAAATATAGCATTGGTGACTTTGCCAACAAAGTCGGTTTGACCACATACACATTGAGATACTACGAGAAACAAAAGTTAATTATCCCTAAACGCGATGTAAATGATCGTCGTTATTATGACAATGATGATGTAAAGTGGATTGGGTTCATTTTGCACCTTAAGGGAACTGGCATGTTAATGACTGAGATTCAAGAATATGTAGAGTTGCGCAAACAGGGTGATTCCACCATTGACCAAAGAAAGCAGTTACTGCAATTCGTTAAGAAGAGAAGTTTGGCGGAAATTAACGAACGAAAGTCCCACCTAAATGTGTTATCTCATAAAATCGATTGGTATGATGGAAAACTAAATCATAAGGTCGACGAAAGCTTTGAAGAATATCTTAAACGATTTAGATAGGAGTTATCGCTGATGAACGAAGAAGTAAAGAACGGAATTATTTTTGATCGCGGACCTAAGAATGATGCATATGCAAAATACTTCACTGGTCAAAGCTACCTACAAGGATTGATTAGTCCGGAATCAGAAGTCAATGTTGGTGTGGGAAACGTCACCTTTGAACCAGGTTGTCGTAACAATTGGCACATTCACCATGACGGATACCAACTACTATTGGTGACCGGTGGAATGGGCTTGTACCAAGAAGAAGGCAAACCAGCTAGATTATTACAACCAGGGGATGTCGTGGTAACTCATGATGGTGTCAAACACTGGCATGGTGCTACTGATGACAGTTGGTTCTCACACGTCGCAATCACTGCAGGAACTCCAGAATGGCTAGAAGCTGTCAGTGATGAACAATACAGCCAAGCTAATAATGAAGGAAAGCGTGATTAATATGAAGAAACAAACAGCAGGAAGAGATAATTTAGGTGAATTCGCTTCTAAGTTTGCCGAAATTAACGACGATGTCTTATTCGGACAAATCTGGAGCAGAGAATCCAAGTTATCTTTAAAGCAACGAAGCATGATTACCATCAGCAGTTTAATTGCGGCCGGCAACTTTGAACAATTGGCAGCCCACCTTAAAATGGGACAACAAAACGGCATTACAAAAGATGAAATTTCTGAAATGATTACACATTTATCTTTTTATGTTGGTTGGCCCAAAGCATGGTCAGCGTTCAATGTTGCTAAACAAGTATTCCAATAACTTTCGTAAATTACGGAATAATTATGAAAAAATAAACAATAATATGGATTGATAACCGGTATGGAGCCGGTTATTTTTTTATTCTCATTTTTATGGCTAAAATTTCAAATATTTATGTTTATATAAAAAATCTTTTATTGTTTGAGAAGAAAATTAACGAATAATCTTATTTGTATTAATTATAAATTAAGCATTATTAAAAGATAATAAAACATTTAACATACTTAATTTTTTTTAAAAGGAACATGCTAACATGAAATCATTCGTATTATTTTCATTTATATTTTCAGGGAGGATTTTTTATAATGAACAAAAAGTTCAAAAATATGACATTAGCCATTATTCCACTTTCAGTAATGTTGTTATCAACAACAACTGGTGCAATTTCTAAAGCTGATGTTAGTATTTCAAATAGTAAAATCAACGATAGTGATAAGGGTAAAAAAATAACTGATCGTGATTTACTAGAAGCGGCAAATAAAATTCAAAACTACTTGTACGATTATTACAATGAATCAATTGGTTATGTAAAAGGTTCTTATATCGAAGAATTGGCAAAGGCATCTCTTTATGATGTGGATGTTCAAAAAGAATTTTCAAAAGAAATAAATCAAGCCAAAGCACAAACCTTAAGTGATAAAAACAAGGATATTAAAAATACGAATGAATTAAAAAAAGAGATTTCTAATGAAGCAAATTATTTAGAATATATTGATAAGGCTTTAAATGAGGCTTCATCAATTTTAAAAAATAACAGTAATGATAGTTTTAAAAAATTAAAATCATCTGTTGAAAGCGATTTGAATAATTTAAACAAATCACTTAATGATGATAATCATGTTCAAAATACAGACATGTATTTAAATGAACTAAAAAATGAAGTGAAGTCTACTAAAGCAAATATTGATTCTTATAATCATCATGGATACGAAGCAGAAGCCATGAATGAAATGTCACATATGATGGATGATTCATATAATATTGCTAATGATAGTTTATCTAAAGCAATTAAACATGAAAAAGAAAATAATTCTAAATTCAATGACATGATTAATGCTGAAAAGAAGCATGATGCGGAAGAAAAAGTAGCGGATAAGAAAGAAAAAGCAGCTAAAAAAGCTGAAGAACAAAAAGAAAAAGCAAAGGCAAAAGCAGAAAAAGCAGCTAAAAAAGCTGAAGAACAAAAAGAAAAAGCTAAAGCAAAAGCAGAAAAAGCAGCTAAAAAAGCTGAAGAACAAAAAGAAAAAGCTAAAGCAAAAGCAGAAAAAGCAGCTTTTGAAAATAGTGAAAAGGAAAATAATTCCAAGTATGCAAAAGCAGAAAAGGTTCTAAACGATCTTCTTAATCACGAAAAGGAACAAAACGGAGAAGTTAAGGACTTAATTGATTCAGACAACATGAAGGATCAATTGGCAGAAGATGCTGAAATTAAAAAGAGTGAAAAGGCTGCTGATGCCAAGATGGCAGAAGTAGATAAAGCTTTTAATGATGCTCTAAAGCAAGAAAAAGAAGATGCTGCTTTTGATAAGAGCGAAGAAGAAAACGACGCCAAAATGGCCGAAGTTGATAAAGCCTTCAAGGATAGTCTTAACCACGAAAAAGAACAAAACGCAGAAGTTAAAAACCTAATTGATTCAGATAACATGAAGGATCAATTGGCAGAAGACGCTCAAATCGAAAAGAGTGAAAAGGCTGCCGATGCCAAGATGGCAGAAGTAGATAAAGCCTTCAAGGATAGTCTTAACCACGAAAAAGAACAAAACGCAGAAGTTAAGGACTTAATTGATTCAGACAACATGAAGGATCAATTAGCAGAAGACGCCAAAATTGAAAAGAGTGAAAAGGCTGCTGATGCCAAGATGGCAGAAGTAGATAAAGCTTACAATGCTGCCCTTAAGCAAGAAAAGGAACAAAATTCAGAAGTTAAGGACCTAATTGCTTCAGATAACATGAAGGATCAATTAGCAGAAGACGCCAAAATTGAAAAGAGTGAAAATGCTGCTGATGCGAAGATGGCAGAAGTTGATAAAGCCTACAATGCAGCCCTTAACCACGAAAAAGAACAAAACGCAGAAGTTAAGGACTTAATTGATTCAGACAACATGAAGGACCAATTAGCAGAAGATGCTGAAATTGAAAAGAGTGAAAAGGCTGCGGATTCGAAGATGGCAGAAGTAGATAAAGCCTTCAAGGATAGTCTTAACCACGAAAAAGAACAAAACGCAGAAGTTAAAAACCTAATTGATTCAGATAACATGAAGGACCAATTGGCAGAAGATGCAGCATTTGATAAGAGCGAAGAAGCAAATGATGGCAAGATGGCCAATGTAGATAAGGCCTTCAAGGATAGTCTTAACCATGAAAAAGAACAAAATTCAGAAGTAACAGACATGATTAATTCAGATAAGTTACAAGATGAATTGTCAAAAGCTTCAAGTAAAGCACAAAAAGTAGCTAATAAAAATGCTGCTAAAAAAGCAAAAGCCAAAGCAAAAACTGAAAAAGCAGCTAGAAAAGCAGCTAAAAAAGCCCAAAAATCAACATCCAAGAAGAAAAAATCAGCTAACTACAAAAAGTTTGATCAATTCTTAAACGGAATTATTAATGAACAACAAGAAAACAAGGATACTAATGATTCATTAAATGATGGACTTTCATTTAGAATTGGTGATAATACTGATACTGAATCTGATTCAATCTTTGAACAAAAACTAGATATTCCAGAAAATTATCAAGATAAGTATCTACAACATTTGATCAATATTTTATCTAAGTCAGGCATAGTTAACGGTAAGATTGATGAACTTAATAAGAATCTATCAATTATTAATGAAATGAGATCAGAAACTAATGACCTAATTCAAAGTGCTGGTGATAGTTTTAGTAACTCATCAGAATTGAATAATAATTTGAATGGAATTTATGACTTAATCAATGATGCAAATAAAGATGATAATTCTGACATTAGTGATGTTCAAAAACTTTCAGAAATTAATTCATTGCTTAAGGAATTAAAAAATAATTATTCACTAGCTTTTGCTGAATTACAAGATAATATGAACCAAAAGGCCAATGATGACAAGAAAACATCAGACGACCAAAAGGCTAATGATGACAAGAAAACATCAGACGACCAAAAGGCTAATGATGACAAGAAGGCATCAGACGACCAAAAGGCCAACGATGATAAGAAGCCATCAGACAATCAAAAGGCCAACGATGATAAGAAGCCATCAGACAATCAAAAGGTCAACGATGATAAGAAGCCATCAGATGATCAAAAGACCAACGATGATAAGAAACCATCAGACAATCAAAAGAACAATGATGACAATACTGCTTCATCTACTAAGATTGATGGTGACAAGGGCAATGATTCAACTATTACACCTGATGTAAAACCTGATCAAGTTAACCCATCAAACAAGAATAATGCTGGTCAACCTAAGAAGCCAGACAAGAAACGTGCTAAGAAGGCTCCTAAGGCTAAGAAAGTTTCAATTAAGAAGTCAAAGAAGTCACTTGCTAAGCTAAACAAGAAGCTAAAGCACAAAAAGATGACAAAACGTGCTAAGAAGGCGCTTCTAAAGAAGATTCACGCATTAAAGAACAAGATTAAGCGTGCCATCGTAAAACGTGACAAGAAGAAACTTGCTAAGATTAACAAGAAGTTACACAGCAAGAAAATTTCTAAGAAGACTAGAAAACGTCTTCACAAGCAAGCAACAGCTCTTCATAAAGAAATTAAGAAGAACCATGTAAAACCTGCTAAGAAGAAGGCTGTTAAAAAGACTGTTAAGAAGTCTACAAAGAAGAGCAAGAAGACAACTAAGAAGTCAAAGAAAGCTTCAAAGAAGTCTCACAAAAATGCTAAGAAGTCAAAGAAAGCCGATAAAAAGGCTAAAAAGCACCAAAAGAAGTTAACAAAACGTGCTGCTAAAAAAGTAAAGGCCAACAAAAAGGCAATTGCTAAGTTGAACAAGAAATTAAAGTCAAAGCACTTAACTAAGAAGCACAGACGTAGCCTAATCGCTAAGTGTACTCAACTAAGAAAAGCTGTTCGTAAGTTAACTAAGTAATCTAAAAAGACGCTATCAAACGATAGCGCCTTTTTTGTATATTGTTTATTAACAACTTAATTTGACATATTGGTTAACAATCGATAATATATCTTATTGTTAACTTATTATAAATGAATGGTTAACAATAAGGAGAGGGATATGAAAACGAGAGATGTTACACAAATCGCGCTTATGACAGCGCTAATTATCGCATTGGCATTTGTACCAGCAATTCCGGTTGCAATTATTCCGGTACCAATCGTGCTACAAAATTTTGGAATCATGTTAGCTGGATTACTATTAGGTGGTAAGAAGGGGACTATTTCAGTAGCCATTCTAATGGTGATGGTCGCTGTTGGTTTGCCAGTTTTAACTGGAGGTCACGGTGGTGCCGTCACTTTCGTGGGACCTACAGGAGGATACCTACTATCATGGTTATTAATGCCTTCGCTAATGGCGATGTTTAACCGACTACTTAGCAAGGTGATTGACCAAAATAGTTTCTGGAATGTTTTAATATCTACCATTATAGTAAGTATCATCATTTCATACGCAATTGCGATTGTATGGATCAGCGTGCAAATGCACATCACATTGAAGCAATCATTACTTGCTAACATGGTATTTATTCCAGGAGACGTCATCAAGGCAGTTATTGCTGCGTTTGTTGCCAAACGATTATTACCAATCATTAATAAGAATGCTTAATATTTTTTCTTTCACGCTTTGACGTATATAATGGTGACAAAAGCAAAGGGGGATGTTTTCATGGATACATCGAAAATGATTAATCCTATGTTAGGTTGGAAGTTACGTCCACTTGTTGAACAAGTAACTTCAACTGATGATATTGAAGATATCAAGTTTAACTACATGTTAATGCCAAAGCCCGATACACCAGAACACGTAGCTGAATGGAAAAAAGTTTTAGCTGAATATGAAAATAAATAAAAGCAGTAGGCGAGATGCCTGCTGCTTTTTTACATATTAATATAGTAGAAAAAAGTTTATAATAGATACATTAATTATTAAAAACGGAGGAAGACATGGATCCAGTATTAATTGTGCTTAGGGGAAACGCGGTGACTGGTAAGACCAGTGTTGCATCATCTCTACAAGAAAGATTAGGAACCACGGACGTAATGTTGGTCCAACAAGATATATCTGAAGAACATGTCGACATGCAAATTCAAATGATTCAAAAGTTGGTCAACTATGGTAAAAAACATTTCCATTATGTCATCTTAGACGGGGTATTACCCAAAGATTCATATGGAGAAATACTACATGAATTGATTGAAGACTTCGGTAGCCAACAATTAGTTTATTATTTTAACGATTCGTTTGAACAAACAGTGAAGTATAACGAACAAAAAATTCAACCACACGATATTGATAAACTAAAATCCTGGTGGATTGATTCTGATTTACTTTCTGACGAAGATGTTAAATTAGAAAACGGTGGCATTGAACAATATAGTGATCAAATCATTGATGACATCAACGATTTACCGTTATTCTAGGTTTATATTAGATTGGATTTAAAAGAGAGATATATTTGTAAATAATTAATATCTAATTAAAAATTATACAAATATGTTATATACCCTTGCTTATACCTTATTTTTATTTTATATTAATTCTTGTGTTTTTTTAGATCGTCATATATAATAAGAACAGTTGTTCGCATAAAGGCGATCAGTTAACTCATATTTATTATATTAATGAGACCTCTCATCTCGTTAATACATTTATATTTTCTTATCTCTCTCAAAAAAGACCGCTCTCTCTCAAGAAGGTCTTTTTTTATTTTACATATTTATCTGGTAACGGGATGTTTAACGACTAGGTCATGCACTTGTTGCTTAGCATCGTCTAAGATATTTTGATGACCAGGGTGGTTTAACACATCCACAATGATGGTTGCCACCTTAGCAGCTTCTTCTTCATTAAAGTCTCGACTAGTGATAGTAGGGGTACCGATACGGATTCCTTCCATAGTATCACCATCTTCTAGAGGCAGTAGTTCTTTGTTAGTGGCGATACCAACTGAGTAAAGTAGTTCAGCTGCTTGATCACCGGTAAGACCAACGGCATTTAAGTCCAATGTCATTTCGTGGTTTTCGGTATCACCAGATACCACACGAATCTTTTCGTCTTGATTGAATACCTTAGCCATGGCCTTAGCGTTTTTGATTACGTTTTTTGCGTAGTAACGGAATTCTGGTTTTAATGCTTCACCTAATGCAACGGCCTTAGCTGCAATAACATGTTCTAAAGCACCGCTTTGTGATATAGGAAAGACTGCATAGTCTAATTTGTCTGCATACTTGGCTTTGGCTAAAATCATACCACCACGTGGTCCACGCAATGTCTTGTGGGTAGTGGTAGTGACAACATCAGCAACTTCGACGGGGTTAGGGTGAACACCAGCAGCGACTAGTCCGGCAATGTGAGCCATGTCGACCATTAGGATGGCACCGACTTCATCAGCAATCTTTCTGAATTCGTCCCAGTAAATGATGTGACTGTATGCTGAGGCACCAGCAATGATTAGTTTTGGTTTTACTTCTAGAGCAATTTGTCGAATGTTTTCAAAATCTAGTAATTCTGTTTTAGGATCAACACCGTAGAAATGTGATTCGTAAAGTTGACCGGAGAAGTTATGTTTTTGACCGTGAGTGAAATGACCACCAGCATGTTCGCTCATTGCAAGAATTCTATCGCCTGGTTGTAAGAAGGCTGCATAGACAGCTTGGTTAGCTTGGCTTCCTGAGTGAGGGTGAACATTTGCATATTCTGCATGGAATAATTCTTCCGCACGTTTCTTGGCAATCTTGTCGATTTCATCGATTGCTTCGTTCCCGGTGTAGACACGTTTGCCGGGATATCCCACTGCGTATTTATTAGTTAATACAGAACCTTGAGCCGCGCAAACAGCCTTGGATGCAATGTTTTCTGATGCAATTAATTCAATTACGTTATCTTGACGATTGTTTTCATGTTCAATCGCTTTAAAAATTTCTGGATCTTCTTTTGAAAAATCGTACATAATTCATTCTCCTTTTGGTAAATAAAAAACGCCCTTGTACTTTCGTACAAGGGCGTCGTAACACTGTTCCACCTTAGTTTTATATCAAGCTCACACTTGATACCTCTGGTTCTTAATGCGCATTAAGATTTCGATTCAATTGATAAATCTTGACTGCCTTCATTCAAGGACAAGGTATCTCGTTTCACTGAATCAGATACTCGCTTAACATGTCGATTTGAATTACTACTTTCAAGTTGTTTTTAAGAATAGACCAAAAAAATTTGACTGTCAACAATAAAATTTGAACTTTTTTCAACCAATACCAAAAAATGTTCGTATCAAGGGGAGTTAAATGCAAAGAAAAAAGGCGCCCTTTGGTGCACTGCACCCCAAAGTTTGTACAAAACTTTGGGGTGTTTTTGTGTCTAAATATAAAGTAGAAGATAAATTAAATGTAATTAACGCATACCTAAACGGTATGGGATCTCAAATGGTAGCTAGA
>NZ_JAPDKO010000032.1:0-9107 GCF_030398685.1 Apilactobacillus sp. EABW-1NA | reverse complement strand
AATAATAAACGAATACTAACAAAATTAGGCAACCAATCACCTGTAGAATACAGAAAATCAGTTGCCCAATTAAATAGTTAGAAAGCTGCTTTTATTTATTTGTTCAAAATAATAGTTGCAGTTCCTTGACGTATGCTTTTTAATATATCCATAGCATCAATAGTATTAAAACGTCCCATGAACAGTGGAATATGATTGGTGCTATTATTCCGTTTGATTCCTCTCTTGATTTACCCAACAAGATACCAGCCAATATGTAGTATATTAATGAAATAATGTTAAATAAAGAATGAGATATTCCAAAAATAACTGATGAGAATAGAATAGCGTATTTTGCGCTAAAATGGTCTTTTAAGTGGGACTGAATTAAGTCTCTAAAAAATAGTTCAATGACGATTGGTGATAATGTTAGACCAGCGATAATACACAGTAACTGTAGTCTTGGGTCAGTATATCCAATTAGATTTGATAGATTGGTCTGAAAACTGTCGTGCGGTTTGGCAGTTAGAAGGACGAAGGAAACCGCTAGAATAAGTAGCTTGATTCCGATTGCTACTAACCGAAAATTAAAATGATTATTGTGGAAAACATCAATCATTTTTTTGCTGAGTATGCTATGGTACAGATAAAGAATAGTTGCCATTAGGATAATAAATGCAGTTAGAACCTCAAAAACTGCATATAAAAAAGGCTCATCTATTGAATAAAGGATTGGATATCGGGAAAGTTCCATTAACGGTGAAAGGAATATTAGGATAAATATAAATGATGCTTTTTTCATCGCATTCACTCCTCGATTACTGATTTGTACTAGTCAATTATAGTTCTATAATTTTAACTTGCTGAATAACTTTTAGTAAAAAAATTAAGACAAACTTATACAATTTTCGAAGGGAGAAGAGCCGATGAAAAAGTCAAAAACAAGGTTCGAAACCGTAAAGAAATGGATTCTCTTAATAATTGTTGTGGCAGTGGTTGGTGCAGTAATTGGGATGATTTCCGACTTATTATCCAATGGCTTTACTGCACATAGTTGGCGTGAATTTTTGACTTATACTATTATTTCCGCAGTTGGTGGAGTCATATTGATGTTCTTATACCTAATTTATAGCTTTATTTCCGAAAAAATTCATAAAAAATATCCAACATGGTTTACACCACAAGATCCACCATCGAAAAAATAAAAGCACACATTCCTGTGTGCTTTTTTATTTGGCGTTATTTTCCCAACCATTTCTATCGTCGTTGGCATCGACGATGGATTGGCGTAGTTCATCTGGTTTATTTGCTGAAATTTAACCATATGTGTGAGGTAAATACAAACTTTGTCATTTGTTTTCAATGAATTAGATAAGTTGTATAATTACATTAGCCTATAAAAAGAAGATGATAGACATGAAATTTGGCATGAGAAAGCCAAGCTGGAAAAAGTCATTATCAGCACGGACAAGAGGACGTGCGGTACGTTCAATGAAACGTGCAGTTAACCCATACTATGGTAAGAAGGGTATGGGATGGATTAATAATCCACATAAGGCGTTATATAACAAGGTCTACCATAAGACAACTTTCAACTTGTTTAAGTGGTAAACAATCCCCCCGTGCATGCGGGGAATACATATGAAACGGAGTAGATCAGATGGAACCTGCATCTAATAGACAAATGATTTTTGCATTCATAAGGGTACAATCAGTACTATTTGCTTTAATGACTTCATCTTTCTTGATCTGGGATAGCTTTTTTAATGGTCCAGATACAACAGTAAGAAAAGTCACAGCAATTGTTACCTTTATTCTTTCAATAGTTTTACTTTTTATTGAATCTACAATTGATACTATTGATAAGGATAGTTTTTTCGAAGATTAGTAAAAATAAAAGCAAAATTGTTGATGATTGTATTTTTGGAAACTATTATGTAGTTGCGTCGTTAGTATTTTGTAATTCTATCACGCTTTAAAATTATAATTCTTTATGAGGCCTTTCTTTTTTGAGCATTCCCATCTCGCGAAAGAAAGGCTTTTTTATTTTATAAATCGATCTATAATTAGTTAAACACTTTGTTATAGGAGCTTTTTGATGATAGATATTACTGAAATCGCATGTGAATCATATAAAGAAGATTTAATAAGTTATGATAATCATGATTATGTTATTAACTACTCAAAGTATGACTGGAGGATGTCCTATATAGCGTATGATGCAATGTTAAAAACACTTACAAGTTATCGAAATTTAAATCAACCGGATACAGACTATGAAACTTTTGGCGTAGAAGATAATTTAAGTGTAATAAGTATTGTTAACGATTTCGAAATGAATCACACTATATTTCTATGTAGAAATAATTATGACAATTTGGATGTTAGGGTCATAAAAGGAAAGAAATATATATATTACATATTAAGATAAAAAAATGTTTATGATAAAATAATAGTTATTGTATTTTATTTTAGGGAGGATAATAATGGATACAACTACTATAAACGTTGGTATGACAGACGTTGGATCGTTGTTAGATGGGAATTTTTATAAAGTTCCAAACTATCAAAGACACTATTCTTGGGATGATGAAGCGTTAAGAGATTTTTGGAATGACTTAGTGGATGTTGTTGAGGGGCAACAAGATACACATTTTATTGGTCAGATTGTAACTTATATAAATAATGGAGTGCAGGAAGTTATTGATGGTCAGCAAAGACTTACCACTATTTCTATATTAATGGCTGCGATTTTGCACAAATCTAACATTATATGGAATAGTGCTGAAAATTTAAGTGATAATCCTAGGGGAGAGTTAACTAAGCTAAAATTAGATATAAAAGATTTACTAAGATGGAACGAAGCAAAACCATCGTTAAGATTACAGCCATATAAAACTGGAGATAACTCTATTGACGATTACTTTAGAGGTATTTTTGAAGGGAAGCTTGAATTAAATCAAAATAACAAGGATATCACACCGGTAAAAAATATTAAGGATGCTTTTGAAAATTTTGAAGACTGTATTGATTCATACTGGAAAATAAATGAAATTAAAGACAATCCACAAAAGATAAGCGTTTTAGTGAATGTTTTCAATAGCTTAAGAAAAAAGTTCATTTTATCTAGGGTATATACGGTAAAAAAGGAAGATGCATTTATAATTTATCAATCTTTGAATAGTAAAGGTAAACAATTAGAAGCTTCTGAACTTATTAAGTCTCATATTATGGCTCAAGTATCCAATGCGGATGAGATGGTAAGAGAAGAGGTTCAACAAAAATGGGATAAGATTGCGACTTCTTTTGGAAATGATAATAAAGAAATAACAAAGTTTATTAGAGTATATTGGACTGCCACTAATAGATTAGTGACCGGGAACCAATTGTTTAGATCAATAGCTACAAATGTTCTTGGGACAAGTGGTTCACTTTCATTTTTAAATGATTTAATAAATGTAGTTGATTACTATGTAGCAGTAATTAAAGGATTAAAGACTAAGAGAGATAAAGAACTTTTTCAAGATAGCTTTGTAGCAGCAATGTTAGCAATGATGCATAAATTAGGAGCAAAATTATACTATCCACTTCTATTTTCACTAATACTGAGGGGTATAGATACCAAATCCGAAAAGATTATCATTTATAAAATATTATCGATATTTGTTAGACATAGATCAATTTGTAATTATGGTACTAGTTCATTGGAAACAGGATACGCTAAAGTAGCTCAGGATGTTTGGAAACAAAAAATAGTTACGGATACAGATATTGTGAATGAATTAGATAGAGAAATGCTTGTAGGAGATCTAGAAGTTCAGAATGCTTTTAAAGGTCTATCCAGAGAAATGAAAAACGGTGCCAAGAAATGGACTATCACATATATTCTTTATGAACTATATAAACAATACGGTGAATTTGATGGACTAGATATGGATAAAATTGGTTTTGATAATTTGTCATTAATCCATATAGGTTCAGAAGAAGAAGTGTCTTCTGATTATTTTAATTACATTGGAAATTATGCTTTAATTGAAAACACAATTAGAGAAAAGTATGGAGAAAAAGACGTTATTAGATCATTAAGGGAATCTAGATACGTTTTAAATAAAGATATTGCCAATTTTATGGAACAACACGGATGGAATGTTGATGACATACTTAATAGACAAGAAGAAATGTCGACGGAAACTACTCAAATTTGGTAAAAAAGGGGCCGATAGGCCTCTTTTTTGTATGTTATAATTTAAATAAATTGTTTTTTGGATGGGGTGTTAAAGTGTCTACAATGTCAAAATATAAATTTGATGATTGCTCTTATAAGTCGGACTTAGAAAATTTAAAAATACCAAAGTTTCAAAGAGGTCTTGTTTGGAGTAAAGATAAGAAGGAAGCCCTATTACAAACCATACATGATGGTTTCCCGTTTGGAGCATTATTAGTTTATGACACAAGCTCTAATGGAAAAGAGAATATGTTGTTGCTTGATGGTCAGCAAAGACTATCAACAATAATTGAATATGATGAGAATAAATTTACATATTGGTCCAAGTTAAATCCTGATAAGTATCAGTCCTTAAAAGAAAATATAAATTCTATTATCGGTAATGAGAACTACTATGTCGATGATAAAAAACTAAATGAAATTTCTGATGAAAACTTCGATCTAGGTAGTTGGACTGATGAATTGGATGATCTAAGATTAGGTAGGGATAACAAAGAAAAGTTACGCAATTTAGTTATATCTGCAAGAAATGATGTTAGAGATTATATAGATTTAGATAGTCTCAGAATACCGTTGATTAAATATACAGGTCCAAGAGAATACTTACCAATGGTTTTTGAGAATCTTAACAAGGGTGGAGTTCCGTTGTCTAAGTATGAAGTGTTTAACGCTTCATGGAACGATGAATATTTAAAGCTTCCTGACAATGATTACACTAGAGAAATTATAAGTAACGTAAAAAAATATTATCTTAACATGCAAGATAATGGCGAATTTGATGTTTCTGACTTTTCAGAAGACGACATTACAAATTCAAAAAAGGTAAATCTTGCCGAGTTTGCCAGGGCATTCGGAGAATTTACTGTGGAAAGAATTCCTTCGCTTATTAGTAAGAGGGATAAGGAAAAGGCATATAACGAAATTGGATATGGGTTGTTAGCCGTTATATGTGGGGTATCTAATTTAAAGATTATGAATATAAAAGATCATGTGAATTGGATAAAGGACAATGTAACGGATATTCTTGAAAGAACTAGTGTGATTTCAAATAAACTAAATAGTTCATTTGACAAACTTTTAAAGCAAATTATTTCGTATGATGTTTCTCAAAATGCGAAAAAAGGTGACTACTCGAATGGATTATCAGGTTCCTTTAAGATATTATCTTACTATGCTAATTTATGGGATGCTGATGAAAAAGCAACAAAAGAAATATTGAAGAATATCCCTGCATATTACATTTATGACTCATTTAATTATTCGTGGACAGGACACGGAGATTCTAGATTAAATGATTATTATTCTAAAAATAGAAGAAGAACATATGAAATTAAGCTAAATAAGAGTGATTTTATTTCTGCTTTTGAAAATTGGGTTAAAGATAATACTGGTAACAGAAAGACCTTTTCTAAAGAAATAAAAGCATTAATAACCATCCATTCTAATTTAACCTATATGGCTGGATCTATTCCAAGTGGGGAGGATTATGAATTTGAACACATCGTTCCCAAAAAATGGATAGTTGATAAGAATACATCTCAACAGCCTACTAACCTTAGCTCTATTGGAAATGGTATGTTCTTACCTAAAGATACAAATAACAGGAAGAAAGACAAAACCCTATACGAATTCAAAGGATATGATGATAAAAAATATTCGTCATTTATTTCTGAATCAAGTTATCCAAGTAATGAGACTTTGGAAAAGGCTAAAGAATATGCCCGCTATAGAGATTATGATAATATCAACAAGATAATTAACGGAAGAACAAGAGAAGTCATTCAATCAATATCAGATCACTTATTCAAGTAAAAAAAGCAGCGTCTAAATAACGCTGCTTTTTCTTGTGTTTTTTTTAGCCCAAGTACTTATAGAATGTTTTAGAACATTTGACCAATCTGTGAAATCATTAACATCATTAACGGTTTTTGATAAATATTGAACGAGGTCAATTATATGAGATGACTTTAGATTATTTTTGTATGAAGTTTTAGCTATTTCGGTAAATGTTTCAATATCTATAGGTATTATATTTATTGGATATCCAGCCCAGCTATCTTTATTTAAAATGAAGAACATCCATAGTGATCTAAAATGTGTTTTTTTGGATATAAAGATTGAAAATACATTTTTATCTCTATTATCTTCTTTCTTTCTATATACGTGTTCAGCAACACTTGCACCTTCATGCTCCCATTGCTTAACTCCACTCATTAAAGATACCTCTGGCAAAAGAATATTGTCGTTGTCATAAACTTCCATATCTGGAGTATTACCAACACCCTTAGCAAAACTTCTAGGTGTTAAATCAGGATTAACTTTTCCGTTATACTTGATAGATTTTGGATCATTTGTAATTGATGCAAAAAATTTCCACGTATTAACTTCTAGCCACAAGGCTGATAAATCTTCATTAGAGTTTAGTATACTGTCATATCTTTTTAATATTTCGTTTCTTGCTTTATCTTCCTTGCTATATTTCTTAACGAAAGAGACAATATTTTCATTGGTATAGAAATTGTTGATATGGCTTTCTAATGACTTAATTTCGTAGTCCGTCAAATTAGATATATCATTATTAGATATTTTAAACTTATCAGTTAAATTGTTGTACTCTCGTAAGTTTTTTGTTTGTAATTTTTTAAGTTTTTTACTTACGATATGAATCAGTTCTATATGGTTATTCCATGGAAGAAGAACATTGTCTTTTTTTCCATACCATTTTATTTGACTTTTACTAGACAAAGAATAATCAGGAATTTGAAAGTTAAAGGATAGAAGTAGATTGAATTTATCTCTTTCTAAATCCTTAACTCTTATTTTTGTAGATTCTCCTCTACCACTATCAATAAAAATATCAGTAAATATTATGGAACGGATAAAAGCGTCACTATAATCGGTCCAATATGATCTTCCACAATCCTTCTCTTGAGTTTTTGTAAGCTTGGTAGAGAAAAATTGTTCATAAGTCTTTTTCCAAGTCACTTTATTTTTTTCTTTGTCAGATTTATGTTCATTATATGTTTTTCTAAAATGTAATATGGCGTCAAAGATTTTATTCTTTTCTTGTGATGAAGATGGGCAAAAAAGAAACGCTATTTCCCAGCGATTTAGGTAATTAAATTCATTTAATAATTTTATGAATTCTTCAAAAATAAATATTCCTCCACCATTTTTAAAGGGAAAATACAATTTCATTAATTGATTAAGAATAGTTTCACTGTTAAACGTTTCGTTTATAATGGTTTCTCCAACCTGAGTGGGATAGAATGAGCCATTATCGTCAGTGTAAGAAAAACCAAAAAAATCAAAAGTAGCCTTCAATTGTCTTGCATTTGACTCAGGGTCTTTTGTCCAGTCAGTTTGTCCGCTTAAAAAATCATCATATCCAAGTTTTAGTATATTTTGATAAGTGGAAGAAATGTCTCCGTTTTGTTCTTCTTCTTTTTTTGCTATATCACAAAGTAATCGTCTTCTAGTCGGATAAATAAGTTTGTTGTAATTACTGGTATTCGACTTATCTGTGTAATTCCAATTTTCACCAACTATGCTGTTTACGCATTTAAAACTTTCTATCGTTCTTATAAGTGAACGCGGTGCTGTTCTCCAGTATGGTTGCATTTTTTCACCTTCCTAGAAGTTTGTAATAACTAGATGGTTAACTTTTTGTTTATTTCTATTCATAAAGTTAACGGCATATCTTTTTTTATAATCAAAGTAGTTAAACTTGTCTTCAGGATACAATGATCTTATTAAATCTGTATCTTTTATAACTAGTAGCCATTTAGAATTTAAAGACTTAATGTAGTTAGCCAGTCTTTCTTGTTCAGATTTATCGAATGAATTATTATCATACGTTGAAAAGTCTGAATCGTAGGGAGGATCTAAGAAGATAAAGTCATTATTATTTGGCTCTATTTTTTCTAAAAATTCCTGAAAATCTAAGTTATAAATATCAGTTATTTCTTTCTTTTTATTGAAAAATTCTGATGTATAGAAGTCTATATGGTTTTGGAAACGTTTATTGTTATAGCTCTTTCCACCATAAGGTACATTGAAAAATCCATTTTTTCCGAAACGGAACATGGACGAATAACAAAATTCTCTTATAAATAGATATAGTGATGTTTGTATTAATTCACTATCTGAAACAGTATTATATAAAAATCTTACTGCATTGTAATATGAAGCATTTAATGATGTTTGCAGTAAATCAATTGTATCCTCTTTTGATTTAATACCTTTTTTATTTAGATAATTTATTTTTCGTTTAATGTATTTTGGATATTCAGCTTCAAATTGATTTTTTATATTTAAAAATTTTAAATCAATGTTTGAAGCAAAATTATTAACTATGTTATTCATAGTATCTAGGTCATCAGTTTCTTTTAACTTATTAAGAGTTTCGCTGTTAAACACCAAATTTTCTAAGTCTCCATCAAAATCATTTAGTAGAGAAAGCAACTCTTTGTCAGTACTGTGATTGTATAAGTTAATTAAGTCTTTTGAGAAATCATTTATAGCGTTTTTTGAGTAATTTGATCCAATCCATACGGAGCCTCCACCTACAAATGGATCTATAAATCTATCAGAGTCAGATGGAAAGAAGGGAAGTAGATTCTTTAATTCCCTTGTTTTCCCACCTGGATATTTTAATAGACTAGTTCTAAGTATTTCTGACATAATGATTTCTCCCTGCTTTAGTTCTAAGTATAATTATATAATGTATTTACTAGTGAAGCAAAATGAGTAAACCACGTATTCTATCGTTAAATAAAAAAGACACCCATGATGTGCACCCCAAAAGTTGTACATTATTATATTGTTTTTCCTAGGCGGAAAGTTTCCGGTATTGAACCGGTGACTTTCCGCCTAGTTTTGTTTTAATACGATGATTATTGTA
>NZ_JAPDKO010000031.1:0-12944 GCF_030398685.1 Apilactobacillus sp. EABW-1NA | reverse complement strand
CTTATTAATAATTTTTGTAAATCCTAAACCATTATAATAATCTTTAATGGCAGCTAATTTTAATTCTTTAGAAAACATAAAAGAACCCCTTAGGTTAGATTTCTCCAACTCAAGGGGTTCAGTTCACTAACTTTAAGTTAGGTCTTTTTTTAAATGGTTTTAATTAATTCATCAACTTGGTTTTGTGCTTTTTGCCAATCATTATTTTCAATGATAGTGGCTACATCCTTTAAGTTGTCTGGGATTTCAATATCGCGTTTGTATTCATTACTGCGAATTCGTTGATTGACACGTTCGATGTCATCACCGCGTTTAATCATTCGTTCACGTAAGATAACTGGGTCGTTGACTTGGACAAACAAAACGATTGCTTGATCCCCTAGTTTTTCCTTATATGTAGCTGCACCCAATGTATCTAAAACAATAATTGCTAAATCATTTTTAGTCCATGCTTCGTTGATTCCTTCCATTGAGGATCCATACTTGGCATGTGAATATTCAACGTGTTCCAATAAATGCAATTGATTAAATGATTCGTTATTTTCAAAATAATAATCAATACCATTTTGTTCACCATCTCGTGGCGCTCTTGTGGTATGCGTAATTACTTTAGCTGCGTGGTATTTGTCAATCACGTAGTCGCGAAGAGAAGTCTTACCACTTCCCGCCGGACCGGTAATCACTATTAATTTCTTTGCATCCATTGGCTATCCCAGCTTTTCTACGATGTATTCGTTAGTATGTTTCAAAATGTCTTTTAGGTTATCGAAGGTAACGATCTTCATTGCTTCATCAAAAGGAGCCCAGACATAGTCGCTGATTTCTTCAGCTTGTAGCGTTACTTTATCACTATCAACTTGAGAAGTATAGAAAGTAACCACTTTATGGTGACCATTTTTCATGTCATAGTTTGCATCAATACTAAATTCGGTATCAATAGTGGCGTCAATGCCGGTTTCTTCTTTAATTTCTCTAATTGCTGCTTGTTCTAGCGTTTCATCGCCTTCAACGTGGCCCTTAGGAAATCCCCAGAAGTCACTAGTAGCACTTTTTTCTAATAGGTAGACTGGCTTATTATCAACTACGCGGTACACGATGGCACCTCCGTCAATCTCTGTTACCATAATCATCCCTCCACATTTGATTTGCTATCATTATATCATTTTGATAGATTATCATTAAGTATTTATCAGTAAAACTGAATAGATGTTTTGCTTAATCTGATATAATGAAAACAAACCTATACATAAGTTAGGAGAATAATTATGAAAAATCATCAATATGCAATTGCTGATTACAATTTAAAAGTTGCTAAGAACGAATTACGCGCTATTCATTTCTTAGATGAAGAAACTGATAAAATTGACAATCCATCAGCATTATTAAAACACTTCTTGATGACTTACTTTTTAGATTCACAAAGTTTAGCCATCCGAGGACAAAAAATTTCACAAATCATGGCTAGTTTTGAAGATGACGCACTAACCTACCTAGACAAAAACGCCCCACTATCCAAGATTGCGTTTTACAACATTGCGTTACAACTTCTACAATTCACAGTCGGTGAAGACTTCTTAATCGATAACTCTATCACTAAGATGCAAACTCTAAATCTACCAGTCGCCGACGTTCATGATCCAATGAGCCTATACGACGTGATTTGTGCATGGTATCTTCTATTGAATACCCACACTAAATACGGTGTGACTTTAATCGACTACCTAGCCGGTGAAGGTTACTTCGCCCAAAACTACAACCAATTCGACAAACCACTTATCTTCAACGGTAAGAGTATGCCAGTCTATGACACTAACAACCTAATTCGTGAAGTTGTCTACGTTGAAGCACCAATGGATACCGACAATGACGGTAAGTTAGACCTACTAAAGACTGAAATCGTTCGCCCAAAAGAAAGCAACAAGAAACCCGTTCCGGTCATCTTTACCGCTAGTCCTTACAATCAAGGCACCAACGATGCCGACGGTGAAAAGCTAACTTACAACGTTAACCTAGGACTTAAGCACAAAGAACCCAACACAGTGTCTCTATCGGACATTAATAAGAAGGAAAAAGAACCAGAACTACCTGCCGCACGTAACGTTGAAGGTAAGACTAGAAAGTCTGAACAAACATTTAGCCGTGAACAATCATACACTCTAAACGATTACTTCTTGGCTCGTGGATATGCCGTTGTCTACTCCGCTGGAATCGGAACTTACGAATCAGATGGCTTTAGAACCACTGGTGACAAGTATGAAACCATCTCAGCAACTGCCGTTATCGAATGGCTTGCCGGCAACCGTGTTGCCTTTACTAACCGTACCGACAACAACCAAATCGAAGCCTACTGGTCAAACGGAAACGTCGCAATGTCTGGCCGTTCTTACCTAGGTACCTTACAAATCGCCGCTGCCACAACCGGTGTTGCCGGACTAAAGGCCTGCCTAGTTGAAGCCGCTATTTCTAGTTGGTATGACTACTACCGTGAAAACGGACTAGTAATGGCTCCAGGTGGCTTCCAAGGTGAAGATGCCGATGTATTAGCTGCCGAAACTTACAGTCGTAAAAAGTCAGCTGCCGAAGACATCAAGAACGAAAAGAAATGGGAAATCCAACTAACTAACATCACTAATGAACAAGATCGTAATTCTGGTGATTACAACGCCTTTTGGAACAAGCGTAACTACCTAAACGACGCTAAGAAGATTAAGGCTGACATGTTCTTCATTCACGGTTTAAACGACGAAAACGTCAAACCAATTAATGTCGCAAACATCTGGCATGCCGTTGACCCATTAAACATCTCAAAGAAGATGATTTTACATCAAGGTCAACACATCTATATCAACGCATTCCAATCACTTGATTTCACAGACATGGTCAACCTATGGTTCACCAACAAGTTGATGGAAGTTGAAAACGATGCCGACAACCTAATCCCTAACATCTTGGTTCAAGACAATGCGACTGACCAAAACTGGTATGCAATCGATGAATTCGACGAAGATGAAAACCTAAAACGTTTTGAATTAGCTAAACCATCAGATGATTCTGAAGTTACTGACGACAAGGTTAGTTTCTCAGACTCACTAGATGAAAAGGACTTTGGAGCATACTGCAATGACATCAACAAGTGGGAAAACGACTTGGTAATTGGTGGAAGCGATGCTCCTATCAACGACAACCGTGTCATCTTTACCTTCGACAAACTTCTAAAGGATGTCACTATCAACGGTAAGGCTCACATCCACTTGACCGCATCATCATCAAAAGACTTCGGTATGTTGAGTGCTCAACTAATCGATTTAGGTGAAGACTTCAGATTAAACGCTCAACCAGAATCTGTTGACCACGCTAAGATTCAATTAGGCTACCTATGGCGTGAAGATAACCTTCGCGAATTCAAGATGAGTCGTAAGAAGACTCCATTCAAGAAGATTGCTGAAGGTCACATCAACATGCAAAACAGAAACAATGCTTACCAAGTAAATGATCTAAAAGCTGACGAATTCTACGAAGTTAACTTTGACTTACAACCAAATGTATACAAGGTTAAGGCTGGCCACCAACTAGCTGTTGTAATCTATTCAACAGACTTCGACAAGTCAATTCGTGGTAACCAAGATGTGAAGTACACCATCGATTTATCAGACTCAGCGGTTGAACTACCCTTCAACAAGGACTAGTATTAATAATAATTTAGATTGAAACGAGGGATTGTCATGAAACAACAAACAAAAATTATCACTTTAGATAATGGCTACCATTTATGGACCCACACTTCTGGTGAAGGTAAGATTAACTTACTTGCCCTACACGGTGGCCCTGGTGGAACCCACGAATACTGGGAAGACTCAGCTGACCAATTGAAGAAACAAGGTCTAGATGTTGCCGTTACCTACTACGATCAATTAGGTTCATGGTATTCCGATACCCCTGATTTTTCAGACCCTAAGGTTGCTGACAAGATTTTAACTTACGACTACTACGTTGACGAAGTTGAAGAAGTTAGACAAAAATTAGGTCTAGATGACTTCTACTTAATCGGTCAATCTTGGGGTGGTGTGTTAGTTCAACTATACGCACAAAAATATGGTGACCACCTAAAGGGTGCCATCATCTCATCAATGGTTGATGACATTGATGATTACACTAAGCACTTAGATGAAATTCGTGAAAAGGAATTTGCTCCTGACGAATTAGCATTCATGAAGAAGTGTGAAGCTGAAAACGACTACGACAACGAACGTTACCAAAACGATGTTGACCAACTAAACAAGGGTTACATCGACCGTAAACAACCATCTAAGTTGGAACACTTAATCAGCGTATCCAACACTGATATTTACAACAAGTTCCAAGGTGACAACGAATTCGTTATCACTGGTAAATTAGGTGAATGGCACAACACTAATCATCTATCAGAAAACCATGTGCCTACCCTAGTTACCTTCGGTGAACATGAATCAATGCCTGTTGAAACTGGTAAACGTATGGCTAAGATGATTCCAAACGCTAAGTTTGTATCAACTCCTAACGCTGGTCATCATCATATGATTGATAACGCCCCCGTTTACTACGATCATTTAGCTACTTTTATTCGTGAAGTGGAAAACGATACATTTAATAAGTAAGAACTCTCTGAAACTTTGAAGTTCTGAAAGAAAAAAAGACCTACTAGGTCTTTTTTTATATTATTTTTAATGTTTTCGTGGTATAACTATCTTTACTGAATTAAAGGAGTTCATCAAAATGCAAAACGTCTATAATATTGTGTTGAATCGAACCAACAGTAACAGCGTTGAACGATTCATCAACCTATTCAGAGAAGGCGCAATTATCCTTGTTGTCCTTGAAATCTTTGGATACCGAGTACCGTCTTTTCTAACTAATTCAATGAATAACTTCCTATTAAGTATTTTCTACTTAATTACGAGTTACAAAATTCCATTAATCTGTTTCATTCTATTGTGCGGATTATTCTTAGTATCAGAAGCTTCGATGCACCATCGCTATCTAGATAACCTGCATCACAACTTCTGGCGCCAACTAATCAAGCTATACAAATATGTCTGGATTATCGTCTTTACTGTTTGTTTGCTTGCTACTAATCTAGAAAGTCTAATTGACTTTAAATTTATCGTTGAAGCCAGATCATATGCGGCTGGATCAGACTTCTGGCAAACACTGTTTAGAAACTGTTTTGCCCTATTCATGTTCTTCTTGAATATTTACTGGTTCTTAGTTTACTTCTGTAACAGCGATAATGCTCTTGCGGAAAAGCATCCCCGTCAAAATCAATTGAATTCTAAGGGGTACATTAAGCTATCAAAACGTGAATTGGAATTCTCCAACCAACACGTTTACCTCCAAATATATGTAAGAAACAATGAATCACAGGCACTAGATGATATTAAGGAATACTTCTTGGTTAAACAGGTCAACTATCGAAACGACCGACAACACAAAGAAGATATCACCATCATCAGTCAGTTTGCCTCATACAGTGATGCTAAAAACTTTATGAATGACTACGCTGACGAACCAAGTAACTTTATGTAAAAAAAGGACCTACCATATTCTGGTAGGTCCTTTTTTGGTTTAAAACAAACTAATTAAAATAAATAAAGAAAAACAGGCAGCTGTTATGACACTGTATCTCGTATCGATCAATTGGCCATCGTCAATGTATAAATTGCGACCGCCGAAGAATAATACTAAGGCGATGAAAATAATTTTGACGGTTAACCATTCAATACATATAAGCGCCCAAAGCAACATCATAATATCTGCGATGATTAGCCACACTTTTCGACTATTATAGATGTTGTCCGCCTCCTTATTGTAATTAGTTATTTACTTGTCCTTGTGCTTTGGCAATTTCGTCGGCATCCCTTAGACTTAGTTTTTCAACATCTAAGACCTTGTCCACTAGTCCATTATAGAAACTAGTTTCGTGAGATACGATAATTGCATTTCCAGGGAAGTTATTAATCGCGTGTTTTAGTGATTCCTTGGTTTCGTCATCCAAGTGGTTAGTAGGTTCGTCCATGATTAAGAAGTTAGATGGAGTGAATTCCAACATCGCTAGTTTAACCTTGGTTTGTTCTCCCCCGGATAATTCGCCGATTGGCTTGGAAGCATTTGCTGAATCCAAACCACACTTAGCAAGTTTTGTTCTGATTTCTTTTTGCTCCAACTTAGGGAACTTGTTTTGAATGATTTGCATTGGAGTTTCATTGTTGTTGCTCCATACCAAATCTTGACTAAAGTAACTAACCTTAGCTGATGGTGAGAATGTTGCCTTCCCACCCTTTGGTTCTAGGATTCCTAGAATGGACTTGATTAGAGTTGACTTACCAACCCCGTTAAATCCTTGGAAACCAACCTTTTCATCAGTATTAACCGAGAAGCTAACTGGTTTTAGTAATGGTTTGTCATAACCAACTGATAGTTCGTCGACAACCAACGCATTTTGTGAACCAGTGTCTTCGTATGGGAAGTTAAATGATGCATGGATGTTAGTCGAAGGTGGATCAACCAATTCCATATGTGATAGCATCTTTTCTCTTGATTTAGCCATTGTTGATTTTGAACCAGCCTTATTCTTTCTAATGAAAGCTTTGGCCTTTTCAATTTCCACTTGTTGCTTATCGTATTCCCTTTGTTGAACCATTTCACGTTCAGCCTTTTGACGCATGGCTGACTTGAAGTCACCACGGTACTTGGTAATTTTACCAAAGGCGATGTTTACGATACAGTTAGTAACGTTTTCCAAGAAGTCGTAATCATGGGAAATTACCATTACGGCACCGTCAAAACCATTGATGTAGTCTTCCAACCACGCAATATGAGCAACGTCTAGATAGTTAGTAGGTTCATCAAGTAAGATAACGTCTGGATTTTCTAGAATTAACTTAGCTAGGATAATCTTTGATCGTTGTCCACCTGACATGTTAGTGATTTGTTGATCACGTTTGACATCATCTAGACCTAAACCAGTGATTACTCGTTCAATTTCGGTCTCAATATCATAGAAGCGTTTTGCTTCTAGTTCTTCTTGAATTCTTCCTGCTTGTTCCAATAACTTGTCATCAAAGTTTTCTGCATATTGTTCATACAATTCTTGCATATGCTTTGATTTATCGTATAGGTCTTGATAAGCAGTGTGCAGAAAATCAATCAATGTCATTCCTTCTGGAATATCAGCGTATTGGTCCAAGTACCCAACGCTAACATTGTTTTGCCACTTAACTGAACCTGAGATTGGCAATTCCACTCCGGTAATAATCTTAATCAAAGTTGATTTTCCTACCCCGTTTTGTCCAACAATTCCCATATGTTCACCCTTATTAAGGGTAAAACTTGCTTCATCGTATAGCTTTTTGTCGGCAAAACCCATACTGATATCTTTAACATCTAATAAAGCCACAGTCTTTTTCTCCTTTTTTCTATTCCGTACTTATATATAATTACAAAATTAACACATTTTAGGGACAAACGTCAATTTTTCGGCGGTTCAAGCAACATTAAATCGTTATATTTTCCTTTATAATGGTATAATTGACTCTGTAAAAAATTTAAAAAGGAATGATCATAATGAAGGTCAAAGATATTGACCATATTACAATCTTTGCCAATGATCTAAAGCTATGCATGCGTTTTTACCATGAAGTTTTAGATTTACCAATCATTGAATTCACTGATGACAGACTTGAATTCCAACTTGGCAAGCAAAAACTAATCTTCCTTCAAAATGACAGTGACGATAATGTCCCGGAAAATCCTACGCCGGGTTCATCTAAATTCTGCATCATTGTGAAGGACTCATTAACGGACTTAAGTGCCCATTTAGCCAACTATGGCGTTACCATCATCGACGGCCCCAAAAAAGTTCATGGTTCAAATGGACCAATGAATTCACTTTTCATAAATGATCCAGAAAAAAATGTAATTGAAATTTGTGAATATTAATTAAGAATTATAATCAATATCACAGTTTTTTTAATTAATTTTAAGTGCTAACAAACGTTATTATTATGCCCAATAAGCAGCAAAAACTGTGTCATGGTAGGTCTTTAAACATTTTACATGGACATGGATTTTTGTTAGTATACTCAAAGACCATGAAAGGAGTTTTATGAAAAAAAATAAGAAATCAAGAAAAGTAGGTTTATTTCAAATTGTAATGTTGGGACTTAGTTCCATTATTGGTTCAGGTTGGTTATTCGGTTCATGGGAAGCTTCCCGTGTTGCTGGTCCAGCCGCTATCATCTCATGGGTAATCGGTGCTATTGTTATTGGTGCTATCGCCTTTAACTACATCGAACTAGGTTCAATGTTCCCCGAAAGTGGTGGTATGAGTAAATATGCTCAATACACTCACGGGTCTCTATTAGGTTTTATTGCTGCCTGGTCTAACTGGGTATCATTAGTAACCTTGATCCCAATCGAAGCCGTTGCCGCTACCCAATATATGGGTTCATGGCCATGGAAATGGGCTCATTGGACTCACGGTTTTATCGTTAATGGAGAAATTTCTAATCTAGGTTTATTTGTCGTTTTTCTTTTCATATTAGTCTTCACGCTATTAAATTATTGGTCTGTTAATTTACTAGCTAAATTCACTAGTTTTATTTCAATCTTTAAACTAGGAATTCCGCTACTTACTATCATCATGTTAATCCTATCTGGATTCCATGGTGGAAACTTCGCATCACAAGGCTTCATGCCTTATGGTAGCGCTGCTATTTTCTCAGCTACAACAGCTTCAGGAATTATTTTCTCATACAATGCATTCCAAGTTGTTATTAACATGGGAAAAGAAATTAAGAACCCTAAACGTAATATCGCTTTAGGTATTACCATTTCATTGGCTATTAGTATTGTTATCTATGTTGCCCTACAATTTACATTTATTAGTGCCGTAGAACCATCAGTACTTGCCAAGGTAGGTTGGCATGGTATCAACTTCGAATCACCATTCGCCGACTTAGCAATTATGTTAGGTCTACATTGGCTTGCCGTATTGCTATACTTTGACGCCTTCATTTCACCATTCGGTACTGGTGTTTCATTTGTTGCTCAAACAAGTCGTACATTAGCCGCTATGGTTCAAAATGAACACATGCCTAAGTTCTTAGGTAAAATCAATGAACGTTGGGGTGTTCCAAGAATTGCGATGGTTGTTAACATGATCATTTCTGTTCTACTAGTTGCTCTATTTAGAAGTTGGGGCACTCTAGCAAGTGTTATTTCTACTTCAACATTGATTGCTTACTTAACTGGTCCAGTTACAGTAACATCATTGAGAAAAATGGCACCTAATTTCAAACGTCCAATTCGTATGAGAATGCTACAATTCATGGCACCATTAGCTTTCGTGTTAGCTAGTTTAGCTGCATACTGGGCAATGTGGCCAACAACCGTCAAGGTTATCGTAGTTATTCTATTAGGTCTTCCATTCTACTTCTACTTTGAATGGAAAACTGACTGGAAGAAGACAAAGAACCAATTCGCTGGAAGTTTCTGGATGATTGGTTACCTGATCTTCATCTCAGTAATGTCATACGTAGGTTCAGCACCATTCGGTGGTCAAAACTGGATTCCATATCCATTGGACTTCGTTGTGATTATTATTGTTTCCCTAGCTTTCTACAGATGGGGAATTTCCAGTTCAATGGTAAGTACTGATCTTCATAATGCTAAAGTGGTCAATGACCAAATCAATCTAGACGCATATGAAGATGAACCAACTGACGAAAATAAAGAAGACAAATAAAGCATAAGAACACCATTTGGTGTTCTTTTTTATTTGTCCGGTATTTTATTTCTTGACAATTATAATTCTTAAACTTAAAATGAACTTAACTTAAATGAGAGGAGAAAGAACCAATGAAGAATATTTTATCAAAAAATCTAAGTTCTCGTTGGCAAAGCTGGTGCCTATAGGTCGCATTACTAGTATAGATGCGACTTATGATGCAATCATTAAGCGCATCTGTACCGGCTTCTTTCTCACGAATAAATAAGCCTGTGCGGATATGATTCAAACACCACAGGCAAAAAGAACGGGTAACCTGTAGTGTCTTGGGTTATCCGTTTTTTTATTGCATTTATGTAACATTTTAAGCTTTATGCCAAAAGGAGAATAAGTTATGAAAAGACTTTATACAGTCATTTTTGTCCTAGTCGTATTACTAGGTTTTGGTTTTTACCAAGAAAAACAACCACACAAGATCAGCCGTGATCATACCCCTACTGTTGGGATTTTGCAACTTACAGAACATCCCGCTTTAGACGCTATCCATAAAGGAATTATCGATGGATTGAAGGAATCTGGTTACATTCCAGGTAAAAACATCAATATTGATTTTCAAAACGCAGAAGGTGACCAAGGAAACTTAAAGACAATGAGTTCTAAGTTTGCAACCGAAAACGTCGACATGTCAATCGGTATCACCACCCCATCAGCGCAAGTACTAGCTAACACAGTTAAAAACGCCCCGCTTATTCTAGGTGCGATTACTGATCCTAAGTCAGCTGGTTTAGTTGATTCAAATGAACACCCAGGTCGTCAAGTTACCGGTGTTTCAGATTTTCCTCCAATGAAGGAAGAATTAAAGCTAATCAAAGAAATTATGCCTAATCTACATACTCTAGGGGTAATTTACACATCAAGCGATGACTCAGCTACATCTCAATATCATCAATTCGTTGAACTATGCAAGAAGGAACACGTTAACGTTAAGGGGTACTCAATTTCAAACACTAACGATTTAAACCAAGTTGCTACTCAAATGGTGCAAAACGTTGATGCCGTCTACGTACCAAACGACAACACCGTTGCTTCAGCAATCCAGACATTAGTAAACGTTGCTAACACCAAGAACGTGCCCGTCTTCCCTACTGCTTCAACTGTTGTTAAGCAAGGTGCATTAGCTACCATTGGTTTGAACCAATACAAGCTAGGTGTGCAAACTGGTAAGATGGCAGCTCGCGTTCTAAAAGGTGCTAACCCAGCCAACATGCCAATCGAAAAGCTAAATCATGGTGATCTAGCAATCAACTTAGGCCAAGCCAAGAAACTTGGTATCAAGATTCCTGACTACCTACTTAAGGAAGCCAAAAGAAACGGAGTGATTTACAAATGAGTTTAATTATTTCAGCAATCGGACAAGGACTATTATGGTCAGTAATCGGAATTGGTCTTTACCTAACATTTAGAATTCTAGACTTCCCTGATATGACCGTTGAAGGAACTTTCCCAATGGGTGCTGCAACTGCTGTTACAGCAATTGCTCATGGTGTCAATCCAGTTTTAGCTACTATCCTAGCCTTCTTGGTTGGATGTGTCGCTGGTCTTGTTACCGGTCTTTTATACACTAAAGCCAAGATTCCTGTACTACTTGCCGGAATCTTAGTAATGACTGCCTCATACTCAATCGATCTTCGCATCATGGGTAAGCCTAACCAATCACTATTAGGTCTACCTACCTTACTAAGCGGTAAGTTTCTACAATCATTACCACCTTACTTCGATGGTGTCTTCGTTGGTTTCGTAGTCATCACTGTCGTAACTTTAATTCTTATTTACTTCCTACAAACTGATTTAGGTCAAGCCTTCATCGCCACCGGTGATAACGAAAACATGGCCGAATCATTAGGTATCAACACTGATAACATGAAAATCATGGGTGTGAGTGTATCTAACGGACTAATCGCCCTAGGTGGTGCTTTAGTTGCCCAAAACAACGGTTACTCCGACGTTAACATGGGTATCGGTATCATCGTTGTTGCCCTAGCATCAATCATCATTGGTGAAGTTATCTTCGGTGATTTAACCATGAACCAACGTCTAGTTGCCGTAATTGTCGGCAGTATTTTATACCGTCTAGTATTACTACTAGTTCTACAACTTGGTTTCAACGCCAACGACTTGAACTTAATCTCATCAATCCTACTTGCGATTTTCATGGGTCTTCCCGCATTCGAAAGTCGTTTCCATCTAAAACATGTCTTGAAAAGGGGGCTAAAAAATGACTAAGACAATCTTTCAATTAAAAGACGTCGTAAAGACTGTTAACGAAGATACTCCAGAAGAATTAAACATCTTAGATCACGTTGACCTAGACATTCATGAAGGTGACTTCATCACAATTCTAGGTTCCAACGGTGCTGGTAAATCAACATTATTCAACACCATTGGTGGTAACCTTCGCCCTACTTCTGGTCAAGTTATCTACAAGGATAAAGACATCACTAACATGTCAGTTGTTAAACGCACATCATTTTTAAGCCGTGTCTTCCAAGACCCTAAGCTAGGAACTGCTCCTCGTATGACAGTTGCTGAAAACCTATTGCTTGCTGAAAAACGTGGTGATCACCATCACCTAGTACCTCGTAAGCTAAAAGGTGAAATGAAACGTTTCAAAGACATCACCGCTAAGATGAACAACAACTTAGATCATCGTTTAAACACCGCCACCGGTAGTCTATCTGGTGGACAACGCCAAGCATTGAGTTTTTTAATGGCAACCATCAAGAAACCAGGTATCTTACTACTAGATGAACATACCGCTGCATTGGATCCTAAGACATCCCAAAACCTAATGGACATTACCGATGAAACCATCAAGGAACAAAACCTAACCTGTCTTATGATTACCCACCACCTAGAAGATGCATTGAAGTATGGAAACCGCCTATTGGTACTACACCAAGGAAAGATTTCATACGACATCTCAGGTGAAGAAAAGCAAAAACTAACCAAAGAAGAACTACTTACATTCTTCAACGATATTCAATAAAAAAAGAAGTGACCTGAACCCCTAAAATTGGAAGATGGTTATGCTATTTTCTGGGAGGAATTGATCCGGTATTCAACCGGTGACATTCCTCCCAGTTTTTGTTTTATACGATAATTGTTGTAATAAGATATATAT
>NZ_JAPDKO010000030.1:0-13601 GCF_030398685.1 Apilactobacillus sp. EABW-1NA | reverse complement strand
CTTATTAATAATTTTTGTAAATCCTAAACCATTATAATAATCTTTAATGGCAGCTAATTTTAATTCTTTAGAAAACATAAAAGAACCCCTTAGGTTAGATTTCTCCAACTCAAGGGGTTCAGTTCAAACTGCCAAAACTTGGCAATTCTTTTATATAGATATTATAGGTCGTAACCAACCATGATATTCTTAAAGGCATTTAGGCATCCTTTATCAATGCGTTGGTTTAAAAATCTTTCGTTAGTAATATTTGAGTTATCGAAGTATGAAGAAGACATGTTAACTTCTGGGCATAGTTCAATAAATTTTTTGATCATATTATCGTCAAATGAATGTGGTTGAACATCGATGCTTAAACCAAATTCTTGATGGTAGAAGCACATTACCATTTGTTTTAATAATACCGTCATAGCACGATTTGGAACAGTTGTGATGTCAGCTTCAACTTTTAGGACATCATAGTAACGATCAAACAATTGGTATTGAGCGTTATATCCTTGAACCACGTTAATTCTGGCAACCTTGATGTTTTCCATTGAGTAGCCTGAATCCAGCATGTCTTGTTCACGTTTTGATAATTCATCGCTTTTAATGTATTTGATTGGGTCAGTTCTTAGGATCATTTCCACGTTAGGAATGTCATCCTTAGAAGATGTAACTGGCTTGTAAACCATACTGTTAAATTGGAATGATGTTTCTTTTGACATTGAGGCGTCAATGTTTTGAGCATTGTTATAACGTGCTTGTTCTACCTCTCCGTGGTTCTTAATTACTACGTATACAATCACCGCTAAAGCAATGATGATACCGATAGTAATCGCTAATATCGGATTAGCTACCACACATAAAAGTAAAAATATTAAAACTAACGCTCCTGAACAACCTAATCTCATCTACTAACACTCCAATCATCCTTAAAAAATCATTACAATTCCATTATAATATTTTTTCACTTTATATTACAGAAAAAAATACACAAAAAAAGAGCCATAATGGCTCTTTTTTGAATTAGTTGATAGAAATTGAATGCTTGGATTGTTTTTCAGCTGATTTAGGTACCATGATATCCAAGATACCACCATCATACTTTGCACCAATCTTATCAGTGTCCGCATCAGGCAAGTAGAATGAACGACTGACATCGCTAGATGTTCTTTCGCTTCTAATTAACTTACCTTCTTTGTCTGTTTGTTCCTTATTCAAATCGTGAATAGCGTGGATTGTTAAAGTATCATTTTCATAATTAATTTCAATATCTTCCTTCTTAAATCCAGGTAGTTCAGCCTTTACTTCGAATTCGTCATCATTTTCGATAACATCTGTCTTCATCTTTGAGGAGTTAGCCATGTTTCTGCCTAATCCATCAAAGAAGTTGCTCATTGGATCCATAAAGTCGTTGAATACATTGTTTCTTAGTTCGTTTGCCATAAGATATCCCTCCTATTATTTGAGTTAATTAGTTAATGTCAATTTTGTGTGCTTTTTCATTCTTAACTTCTTGCTTTGGTAATGTAATCTTTAGAATACCGCCATCGTAGTCGGCAGACACATTATCAATATCGATATCAGGTAGGTAGAATGCACGTGCGATATTGCTTGAAGTGCGTTCCTTTCTTAATACCTTACCTTCCTTGTTAGTGTCTTCTTTACTCAAGTCATGTGTAGCATGAATACTTAGAGTATCGTTGTTGTAATCTATATGAATTTCATCCTTCTTGAAACCAGGTAATTCAGAGCTTACTACGTAATTATCTTCGTTTTCAATAACGTCAGTCTTCATTTGATTACCAGCAACTGAATTGAAGAAATTCTTACCAAAGTCACCGAAGAAATCGTTCATTGGATCAAATACATTGAAATCTCTGTTTCTTAATTCGTTAGCCATAATCAAAGCCCCTTTTCATTATTTTATTTTCAATATTTAGTTGGTAGTTATTTATTTCCTATCAACAATTCTTATATTAGTCAGTATTGGTCAAATAGTCAAGAGAAAATTAGCACTTTATTTAATGGAGTGCTAAAAACACGTTATAAACGTTGATATAACAGTATTTATTTTTAATAAAAAATTTAAAAAAGATATAAAAAAAGACGATTCTTTTTCAGAATCGTCTTTTTGATCAAAGTTTTTTATTTAAACATTGCACCGTAAGCCCAACCAATAAATTTACCTTGGTAGTAAGCCTTGTAGTAGTACTTCTTCCAACCGTCTTTCTTAGCACGTTGGGTGATTTGTACTGGGGTGTATGCGTATCCGGTACCGTAGTTGGTAACGTGAATATCAGCGAATCCACTGTTACCAACGTGATTGTAGAAGTTTACCTTTGGGTGCATTCTAACAATCTTAGTAGCATGGTACTTGGAATAAGTCACGTTTGGTACCAAACCATTAGCGTTAATCCAACCTAATACCTTACCGCTTTTTAGAACACGGTAGTAAGTACGACCATTTGAAGTATTCTTGGCCACGGAGTTGATACTAATCTTCTTAGCAGCGTAAGAATTACTCTTATGGACGGCCTTAGTTTTTTTCTTGTATCTGTTATCTCCAGGTACATGGTTATAAATCTTTAGACCAGTACCACCAGCAATTGTCATTGATTTATCAACGGCAGTGTAATCAACATTCTTAACTACGGCCTTTTTCTTTGGCTTAGTGGTAGTTGACGCGGTGTTGGTACTATTACTGTTATTGTTGGTGCTGTTGTTTGTGTCGGTATTGTTGTTATTAGTGTTGGCAGCTTGTTGGTTAGCTTGGCTAGCCGCATTCTTTTGCGCAGCACTTTGTTTCTTGTTTACCTTTTTAGAAGATTGATCACTCTTTGGAGCAGTAATCTTTGGTATAGGAGTAGGATTTGTGGCATCGGCAACGTCACCAATGAACCAGTTAGCATCCTTTGAGGTAAACATACTTGCATCAAGGTTTTTACCTAGTGCATTTGAATGGAATTTATCTGTAAATTGCCATAAGACATGTTCTCTGGCAGGTTCGTTGTTTTGGTATGCGGCTAACCAGTAACCGTCATAGTTAGCAACTGAACTAGCTGCGTTTTGAACCATGAAATTAGCATATGAATAGAATAAAATCTTACGTTGACCAACTAATGGTCTCAATGCCTTCAACCATGCATCGGTTGATTCATTGGTTCCACCAGAAGTAACAGTTTGTGATTCATAGTCATTTACATAAAATCTTGCGCGTGGTGCGCGGCTGTATAGCACTTTGGCTTCATAAGCGGCATCGCTAGGATTTTCGTATTGACTAAATGAGTATACCCCGTATGGGATACCATACTTGTCCATTAGATCACGATTGTGTTCAAATGTCTTGTCGGCATAAGCACTACCGTATTGCACTCTTAAAATAACGAATGGCACTTCATTCTTTAATTGTTGTGCTTGGGTATCGGTAAGGCTACCTTGCCATTCTGACATGTCATAAACGGTGTTTGATGTGTTAGCGTTGCTTGCATCAGCCATCGCTGGTACAGAGGTGCTAGCAAGCATCAAACCGATTACGGCAACAATCGAGAACCATAATCCTTTTTTTCTCATATAAAGATATAAAGAAATTAAAAAATTAATTTATATCTTATACACCTCCTCTTATCGTTTTATCATTATTGCATATTGTAACAGAGCCAGAGGGGTAAAAGAAAGATAATTCCATATTAAATTTTAGAAAAGCTTTGTAATATTTAATATTTTATAAATTAATATTTACTGTAAAAATTGATCCAGTTGGGTGATTATCACGGACATGAATTCGACCATGATGTTGATCGACAATCCATTTAGCAATTGATAATCCCAAACCAGTTCCCCCAGTCTTGGAGTTTCTAGACTTATCTGTACGATAGAAACGTTCAAAGATACGTGCCTTGTCCTCGTCAGGAACACCATTTCCAGTATCGGAAACCACAATCTTTAGATTACTGTGGTTCTTTGCAATCTTAACGGCAACAGTGCCACCCTTTGGTGTGTATTTCATCGCATTATCAATTAAGATAACCACCAATTGTTTAATCAAATCGGCATCAATATGGCCAGTTCCATCGACATCGATGGTGTCGACAAATGACTTGTTTTGACTTGTGGCAATCTCATTGAATGGTGACAAGACACCTTCAAAAAATGGTTTCAATTCGACATCAGAACGTTGTGCTTGGACAATGTTGGAATCAGAACGCGCTAGTGTTAATAGTCGTTGGGTTAAGACCTTTAAATGCTTAACCTCTTCTAAAGTTGTCGATACTGGTTGAATCTGATCGACGACTTTATCGTTTGGTTTGGTTAGCAAGAATTCCATTTGGTTTTGAATAACCGTTAATGGGGTCCTCAATTCATGGGCGGCATTGGAACTGAATTCCTTTTGTCTGTGCCATGAATTAATGATTGGTTTCATACTCGACTTAGATAGGTAGTAAGCGATTAAAATCGCGATTGCCCAGAAGAATACCAAAGTCACAATCAACGCTTCGACGAAACTGTGTAAAGCAAGTAAATCAGCATCGATATTTTGCAAAATCAATACATAATTACCCGCATACTCGGGATTGGTGTTATCGTCGGACACCTTTAATAGAATCCCTCTAAACGTGGTCACGTAGTTGTGAGACCACAAAGTAATTTCTTCAACTTGATTTAATTTTCTATTCTTAACGGTCAACTTACTCAATAGCTTGTAGTTTCTTTGACCAAGCATCCCCCTATTGGAGATAATTCCCTTTTTATTGAAGACAATCACGTTAGTCTGGAAATCACTATTGTTGTAGTTGTTAAACGGATTGAAGCCTCCGGGACGTTGATTAACACTCAATGGGCCTTCATTGGCGTAAGTGTTTCTTTCAATTCGTTCTTTTTGGCGGTTCAACCCAGCGTCGATGTTGGAGTAAATCGACTTTTGGAAGAAGAAGTAAACAATTAATCCTAAAATCGCAAATAAAATCGCAAAACCAATTAGTTCCTTGATGAACAACTTAATTTGTTGTTTATGCTCTAAGATGCGATCTCTCATTGATTAGATCCCTCTAGCATGTACCCTACGTTTCTTAGGGTCTTGATTGGGTTTTCTCCAGAAATTTGTTTAATCTTCTTTCTTAAGTTACTCATGTATACCTCAACTACTGATAATGAAGTTTCAGAATCAAATCCCCATAAACGATCGAAGATTTGGTCCTTGGTAATAATAGTGGAAGGATTTTGCATGAAGTAGACCAATAGGTCGTATTCTTTTCCGTTTAGTTTCAATTCTTGATGTTGGTATTCAACGTAGTGGCGACCTAAATCAACATTGAATTCACCCACTGACAATGTGTTGTTATTACCAAGACGACCTGTTCTCTTTAACAAGGCCTTTACACGAAGGATTAGTTCTTCACGATGGAATGGCTTAGTTAAGTAATCGTCGGCGCCTAATTCGAACCCATGCACCTTATCAGCCATGGTATCCTTGGCGGTCAAAATTAAAACGGGCATGTCGATTTCATCATCTACTCGCCAGTGTTTTAAGATATCGTATCCACTGACTTCCGGTAGCATTAAATCTAAAATTGCGATGTCATAGATGTTGTCTTGGCCCATCATTTGGCCTTCAAAACCATCGTTTACCACCGTTGTGTTTCCGATTGGTGATAAGAATTGAGCCACACTGGCTGCTAAGTTTTCGTCGTCTTCGACGATTAAGATATTTAAACCATCCATGTTAATCATTCCTTTCGATTTCAATTAATTTTGTCATTTAAGTTAAGTTTATGATTGCTTTAAGATTAGTTTAATTTTCTTAAACTAGACTTAAATCATTCCAAAAAAGGAAGTGCCCAACCATGATAAATATTTTGCGGCAGTTTTTTAAATTCGGAATTGTTGGTCTTATCAATACCATTCTAACTTATCTTATCTATTCAATGTTGTATAAAGCAACTTCTCCTACTTTTGCAATGGCGATTGGATACGGTACTACATCGATTATTGGTCTAACCATTAATCAAAAGTGGGTATTTAAAGCCAACCATGACTGGATGATCGTCGTTAAATACTACCTTACTTACCTTTTAACATGGACCTTGAGTATCTTAGTGACAGAAGTGGCAAGTAACTATTTCCACGTTATTGAAAGCATTATCCCCCTAATCACACTTCTAGTCACTACGCCTACCAACTTCTTATTAAGTAAGTATTGGGTATTTAGAAAAACTGAATTAAAGGAGGCATCTGCCAATGAATGAACCGACAGACAAGAAGCCTAACTTCTTCCAACGACATAAAGTCGACTGGGTGTTAGCCATTATTCTCCTAATTGCATTAGGCTTGTACGGTTACGGAACATGGAAGACTGGTTCTGCCAACGACTTCTATACTTCCGCCATCACTAGTATGACCCAGAGTTTTAAAAACTTCTGGTATGCCAGTTTTGATCCAGCCGGATACATCACTGTCGATAAACCACCTGTTGCCCTATGGTTCATGGCTATCTCAGCTAAAATCCTAGGTGTTTCAAACTTCAGTGTGGTCCTACCATCAGTATTATTCGGTGTCGGATCCGTCTATCTAACGTATCGACTAGTAACTCCTTACTTTGGTCGATTCGCAGGTAGAATCGCTGCGTTAGTAATGACAATTACCCCCATTGTTGTTGCTGACTCTCGTACAAACAATATGGATGCTACTCTAATCTACTTCCTATTGTTAGCAATCTGGATGCTACAAAAATCCATTAACAAGCACAACATGTTCTGGTTAATCGGAAATTTTGCTACCATCGGGTTCGCGTTTAACATCAAAATGCTACAAGCTTTCATGATTATTCCAGCAATGCTTATCTTCTACTGGTTAGCATCAAACGATTCATGGAAGAAAAAGATTGGTAAGTTATCACTTGCCACAATCGCTTTAGTCGTGTTCACCCTATCATGGCCACTATCAGTTGATATGACATCAGCTAATAATCGTCCATATGAAGGTGGATCACAACACAACTCAGTATTAGAACTAGCTTTTGGATACAACGGTACTCAAAGATTACTAGGTCAAACTACTGGTACCGGTGGTGCATTCAAGGGTATGGGTAATAACTCTTCTAAGGGTTCTAACCAACCTGGTGGTAACACCAAATCAAACAGTAACAACAAGATGACGCCACCAAGTGGCAAGAAGGGTAATTTTAACCCTTCTAAGAATATGAAATCTCGTGGTAACTTCCCTGGTGGAAATCACCGCGGTGGTATGAAGATGAACGGTAAAGGCGGCATGGGTGGTGCCGGTGGTGCATTTAACACCGGAACTGCTGGTCCACTTCGTCTATTCCAATCAGCTTTAGGACCACAAATTAGTTGGTTATTACCATTCTCCATTATCGGTATGATTGCCGCATTCGTCGGCTTCGCTGATCCTAAGCGTAAATGGTACCAACTTACTACTCGTCAAAAATACACTGTCTTATGGACAGGTTGGTTAGTGCCAGTTTACGGATTCTTCTCCGTAGCTAGTTTCTTCCATCCTTACTACACCATCATGTTAGCTCCCGCCATTGCAGCACTTGCTGGACTTGGGTTAGCAGCTATGCTGGACTTGTTTAAACGTTTCGGTCTAAACAATTACAAGGCATACTTCCTACCACTAGCAATCGTTGTTACTGCCGGACTACAAGCATGGTATGTATCAAGCTACTACGCATGGTTAAGTGTCTTAATCATAGTCGTAGCAGTTCTAGCAAGTATCTTATTACTTGTCTTCAAAGCTAAACCTGCCGGAAAGGCTATCGTTATCGTAGGGCTACTATCAATTGCAGTAGCACCTAGTTTCTGGTCATTAACTCCTACCCTTGCTAAAGAATCTGCAGCTATTCCAACCGCTGGTCCCGATCTCTTAACCAGTGGTGGTAATAACTCAGGTGGAATTGGTAACGGAACAGTTAATACCAAATTGTTGAACTATTTAACTAAGCACCAAGGCAATGCCAAGTACCTATTTGCAACCGCAGATTCTGGCACTGCTGCTCCATATATTATTAAAACCAAGAAAGCCGTCATGGCTATGGGTGGTTTCAACGGAACTGACCCTGCTATGACATTAAGCAAATTCAAGCAATTAGTAAAATCTGGACAAGTTAAATACTACCTAGATGAAGGTAAGTCAGGTTCTACTAACAGCACGATTGTTAATTGGATCAAGAAACATGCTAAGAAGGTCAGTGCAAGCGAATATGGTGGTTCAACCAGCACTACTTCTTCATCCAATTCAATGACATTTACCATGAAGAAAGGCGCATCTGCTAAGATGGCCAAACCTAGTGGTAAGCAATCAATGAGTATGGGTGGTGGACCATCTAACATGAGCAACGGTACCTTATATGACCTTTCCAGCATTTATTAATCTGGAGGTGTCTCATGCCAAATAAAACTAATAAAATCTCCATTGTTCTCCCCGTTTACAATGAAGAAGCTGGCATCAAAAACACCATCGAAGTTCTAGAAAACTTCGTGGAATGCCAAATTGAAACTTATGAAATTATCTTTGTGGATGACGGCTCTGTCGATTCAAGCGTAGATATTATCCGTCACGCACAATCACAATACGAAAACATTAGATTGGTCGAATTTTCAAGAAACTTCGGTCACCAACTAGCAATTACCGCTGGTATTCGATACGCCAAAGGTGATGCGGTTGTCGTCATGGATGCGGATTTACAAGATCCCCCATCTGTTATCCCAAACATGATTGAAAAGTGGCAAGAAGGCTTTGACGTTGTCTATGGAAAACGCCTTATCCGTGAAGGCGAATCCTTCTTCAAACGTTTCTCTGCGAAAGCCTTCTACCGTGTAATGCGTAAAGTCGCCAACGTTGATATCCCCCTTGATACCGGTGACTTTCGCCTAATGGATCGTAAAGTGGTTGATGCACTTTCCAAATTAAACGAACCTGAGCCATTCGTTCGTGGCTTAGTTTCCTGGGTTGGTTTTAAGCAAACTGCCGTAACTTATGAACGACAAGAACGAAATGCGGGAGTCACAAAATACCCCCTAACTAAAATGATTAGACTAGCATCTGATGGAATCACCTCATTCTCCGAAATCCCCCTCAAGATAGTAAATTATACCGGTTTCATCAGTATTATTGCTGGAATCATTTATGGATTAATCACCATCTTCACTGGTATCTCGACACTTACATTCGCAATCTCCCTAATGTGTGTCCTATCAGGAATGATCATGCTTGCGCTGGGCATAATCGGTGATTATCTATACCGCACTTTTGATGCTTCCAAACATCGTCCTCAATATGTCGTTTCTAACTCTTACGGGTTCAATAACCATCCCGGAAACATCGCCACGATAAAGAAACATCATGGCTAAGAAAATCCCCTCGGCAATCTGCCGGGGGATTTTTTTGCGTCTATTGATAGTTGAGCAAAGCGATGTACAGACTTTTAAAGAGGCACGCTCTTTCTTTATGGTCTTATTTTATTTAATTATGGGAGTGTCTGTGTTGTCTTTTAAACATGTATTTTTTAAGGGTAGAAGTATCCTTTGGAATAATTTATTAGTGTTGTTATTTATGGTGTTAGTGTATTTTTTTATGAATATTACTTACGCTATTACTGATAATAATGTTTTATTAGATTTGATCATAGCTTTGTTGATTATTATCTTTTTATTTATATTAGAGCTAAAAAGCCAGTTAATTTATTTAATTCTAATTTTGAAAGTTTTTCATTTTTTAAAAAGTATTTGATCATTTTATTTGTGCTTTTTATAGGAGCATTATTACAATTTATTGCGGTTTTATCTTGTAAGATATCGCCACATGAATATGATATTTTTATGCAGTATGCATTTAATAATAGTACTATTGGAGTGGTGGAAAATAAATTTTTTAACGTTGTAGATTCGTTAATTTTTGCACCAGTTTTTGAAGAAACAATATTTCGATTTATTTTGATGAATTTTTTTGAAATTACGTTTTAAGAATATTAATTATTGTATTTTTATATCTGGTTTTTATTTTGGTGTTTTTCATGTTTTATCGTTTATAAATGCGACTATTTTTTGGGTTTTAATTACCAATTATATGTTCTGGATCTACTTCATAATTAAAATTGTTTTTGGATGTTATTTTGCATTTGCTTATTCCAAGACTGGTAATATTTACATCAATATTTTTTTACATGCACTCACTAATTTAGTAGTTTTACTTACTTAATTTGTAATAGTATTTAATAAATTTGGGAGATGATCATTTTATGAATCTTAATAAAAAAAATAACCTTGTTCTTGTACTTGAATTTGTGTCTTTCATTTATATGTCAGCCTTACTTTTGTTTTCGGATTCTGATTACAAAAAAGGAATGATGTTTCCTTGTCTTATGTTTTTAGCAGGAGCGTTTTCTAGATTTTATAAGTTTAAAAGAGATATATCTGATGATGACATTGGATCAGTTAATAAGGGACTTAACCACTTAATTTTTATATGTATTGTTGCACCGATTCTTTTAACCGTAGCAGTAGTTCTTTTTTAATTAAGAGATTTTTTTAAACAGGATAAGGGAAATTTGGGAACGACAATCGTATCCCCCCGCCGTGGCGGGATTTTTGGTTGGGATTTTTAACGAAGTTAAAAATCTATTTTAAAAGCACGTGTAATCATATGTGATTACACAAAGACGTAAATGTAATCACATATGATTACATAAAAAATGCTAAAATTTACCGATGTATGGGTATAAATGTAATCACATATGATTACATTTATAAAAAATGATATTAGGAGATGATGTTTTTTGAAGGATTTACACGTGATATTGTCTGATGAAGAAATGGAGTTTGTTAACAAGATTAAGAAGAAATATGAGTTAAGATCGCAAGGAGTTTCTATTAGATATTTAATTCAAGAAGCAATGTTTGAAGCAGAACATCCAGATCAAAAATACAGAGATTTATTAAGCCAAAATGACGAGAATTTTGAAAGAGTTTTGAATGCATTAGATGAACAGAATCAAGTTTTAAAAGTTATTGCAAATGCTTTGTATGAATAATAATAATAATGAATTTGTAGATTTATTAATCAAAAAAAGATGACCAATTGTGGTCATCTTTTTTTGAAGATATATTGAATATAAAAAACGGTTCTAACAGATATTCCAAATGCTTTTGCGGTCTCCTCAGCCGTGTGAGACTGCTTATATTCATAAATAGATGGATACTTGTCCCTTTTTTCATAATAAAAAATAATAATTGGAATATAGGTCCTTTTTTAAATAAAGATAATATCAGAGATGAGAACATTAATACAATTGATAACTATTATTACTCCACCTATAAAGTTATATCATTTAAAGTTAATTTATTTTCAATACTTCCTCTTCACTATTTTTTATTTTACGGTATAATAAGGTTAGAACTATTGTTCAAATTGTTTAAGACACTGCTTATAAGAGCAGAATTATAGGTTATAGTCCTGTACGGGTAATATTTTTAAAATGTGTGTTGCTTAAGGAGTTATACGTATGAATTTACATGACTTTGTCAAAAAAATTATGAAAACGGAAGCTATGATTTTGCAAAGAAAAATTATGAGAATTATAACTTTTCTGGTAGAATCCCCCAAGATGTAAACTACAACATGTTTCGCTATCAAAGTAAAGACTTCCAATTAGGATCTTACTAAAAGAAGAAATCCATCATGACTAATCATAAAAAAGCCCACAGAGGGGGACAATAATGTTCACTTCTGTGGGCTTTAAATTCATCCAAAAGATGGTCAAATCATTCTGCTTTATCTAACCATATATAAAAAAATAAATACTAGTGGTTTGACAGTGAAAAGTACAAAATAATTCATACCTTCATTAAAATTGATACAACAAGTATTTTGTTTTGTGTACTTTTTTCATTGAAAGAATGTTAGGACTAGATATAGAATCAAAGGACGCGACTTTTGTTGCACTTATTTATTGAGTGTTTTTTCTAATTTTATTACATGTTTTTGTTTTTGCCAATAATTCCCGTCTTATATTAATTAAACCAAAGTATTAATCCGCTTACTTTGTAAACTAATATAGATACTGATAGGCATTTTAGGAAAAAACATATGCCTTTCTTCATAAAGATTGAGCTGAATTTCGCCCGATTCATCTGGAGCTGCATTAATCAAGCAAATAAATTCTTGACCTGAACTAAGATTGGATATAATATCATCCAATGCGATTATTCTATCTTCAAGACCTTCAATATCTTGATAAAAATACGATGGGGCAGTATACACCTTTTCAGTTTTACCAGAATTATTCGTTATATAAAGAATAGCATGACTTATCCCTGTTGACGTTTTTGTTATAGATACTTTTTTCAGTATTCCACCTAATACGATAGATTTTCCAGCATCCTTCAATGTAATACCTCCTGGCTCTCTATAAATCATTCTGGAACCTGAAGTGCCATTGGAATGGATGTCAGAAGACTTCACACTACCCATGGTAGTAGTTTTGTGGGTAGTGGAAGTTGTTTGAGATTTTTTGGGATTTTTACGTTTATTATCCTTTACATCATCCTTAGAATGTTTTGTAATATTTTTTTTATGCATTTTATCATACATGTATTTTACTTTTGCCTTTATTTCTTTTTCGCTTAAATAGGAATCTACAGTGTTATAAGAAGATGAACTAGATCTATTCTCATATTCAAAATAAAATCTACAGTTTCTAGAGTGCTTTTCCTTAGGCCATGTACTAAGAAAAGCTCTTCGCCTATCAGTTTTTCTATGAAACTCTAATTTACACTTACAATAAGGACAACTCAAATGATTTAGAGTACTAGAGTTAGGATTTTGTTCCTTTATGTTATTTAGCATTTCTAAATCATAAACCTTATTATCAGTGAAACAGTTACATTTCCTCATCAAGTTCATTAAAGAACCTCCAATTTTATTTATTGAAATAAAAAAGTAGAAAGATATCTATAGAAATCCTTTTACACGAGAACATAAATCTGATAGCATTAAAAGTTGTTAGAATTTAGCATATCATTTTTTATGTTGCAAGGAATAGTTGTGAGCTATTCCTTTTTTTATTTCTTTTCTTATTATATCATACTGTTTTTGATATGCACGTTTTTACACGCTATAAAGGATATTATTTAGATTTAGAGTTGATTCAATGAGTATTTAGACTTCTTCCATCTATATTTTTTTAAATACGTAAAAAGCCCTTTTTTTTGGATATTTAAGCATACTATATATGGAAATATATAGTAGTTAAAAACACAATATATGTAAAGTATTTATGATAATCATAGCGTTCAATACATTTCTACTATATATAAATATTAAAGCGACAGATAATTTGAATACATATTCAAGTAGAGACATTTAAACAACACTTTTGCCTAAAAGCTCCACAAAATGTTAACTTATAATGAAAATATGCTTCTCTTTCTTATATAACCAATAGAAAGGAAATAATGCTTACTTTGAACTGAACCCCCTTGAGTTGGAGAAATCTAACCTAAGGGGTTCTTTTATGTTTTCTAAAGAATTAAAATTAGCTGCCATTAAAGATTATTATAATGGTTTAGGATTTACAAAAATTATTAATAAGTACGGTATCA